>DAICYJ010000014.1 GCA_027311705.1 Novosphingobium sp.
AGTGATGTTGTTGTAGACGTAGTTTTCACCGTTGCTGAGATCGGCATCGACCTTGTTCCGCCAGTACCAGTTGAGATCGAGATCGTCGAAGTTGATCGGCGTGTTGGCGAAAGCGGTCAGAACAGCCACGGTATACTCTCCCGGTCGAGCACCAGTTCAGGCGCCTTGCATTTGGTTCAAGGGAATAGCAGCGCGAACCGATCAGGCAAGCCGAAGTGCGGCGAGCCGGGAGCGGCACGATTAACCCGATGGCAGGGGGTTGTGCCTTATCGGGACGGGCGGGAATGCGCGGGTGCGGGAGGCTTCGGTCCGGAGTAGCGCGAATGGACCCGAGGTCTGCGTGAGGAATCTGTGCCGCTTGAAATCGAGTACCGGCCGGTGATGCTGCCCCCCTCCGCCATACCGGCGCCGAGGGTGGAGATCGCGCGTCCGGTGCCCGAAAGCGAGCGGCCGCGCGATTTTGCGGCGCGCATCCGGCGGAGCGACATGGTTTCGGTGCGGCGAGCGCTGCACCAGCCGGGCCTGAAGCGCCAACGCGCGGCGGGCATCGCGATGATCGGCGCGCTGGGCATGGTGCTGGGTTCGATCGGATGGGGCAATCCCGGCGGGATCGACCCAGCTTCGGCGCATGTGCGCGTGAGCGGGCTGCAACCATTCGAGCAGCCGGGCGAGAGTTTTCCCGGATCGGCATTCTATTACGTGGCGGCGAACGACAGCGGGCTGCTGGCCCCCGATGCGGCCACGCAGGCGTGGAACCAGACCATCGGCGGCGTGCACCGCGATGACGAGGATGTTTCTGCCGTAGGTCCAGCGGCAAGGCCGACGTTTTCGCGCGGGACGTTCGAGGATCAGGCGCGGGCTTTGCAGTGCCTGACCGCAGCGATTTATTACGAGGCGGCGAGCGAGCCCGATGGCGGCCAGCGCGCGGTGGCGCAAGTGGTGCTGAACCGGGTGGCGCATCCCGCCTATCCCAAGACGGTGTGCGGCGTCGTTTATCAGGGTTCCGAGCGGCCGAGCTGCCAGTTCAGCTTTGCCTGCGACGGATCGCTGGCGCGGCGGCCGGTGGCTCAGTTCTGGGAACGCGCGCGGCGGGTGGCGGCGGATGCGCTGGCGGGCATGGTCTATGCCCCTGTGGGGCTGGCGACGCATTATCATACGAGCGCGATCCATCCCTATTGGGCGGACAGCCTGAGCTTCATCGGCACGATCGGCGCACACCGGTTCTATCGCTGGGGCGGATCGGCCGGGCGGCCGGCGGCGTTCACGCAAGTCTATTCGGGCGGCGAGCCGATTGCCGCGCCGCATCCGCGCACGTGGACCCCGGCCCCGGCAGACGTGGCCGATCCGGTCACGCTGGAAAAGGCGTTCGAGGAAGGCCGGCTGGCCGCGCTTCGTCAGGGCAACGCGCCGGCCACTCCGGCGAGCGTTTCGTTCGGGCAGGCACCCCTGCCCCACGCCAGCGCGCCGGCGTTTTCGCCGGCGGTGCAGGAGCGCGGCGGGGACGCGGTCTATCGTGCGGGATCGCTGCCCGGTGGGTCCGCGCTCAATCCCGCATACGAAAATGCGGGCAAGTGGATTGCGCAGCCGGGCGGCTGATTTCGCAAGTAGCTCTTACATCACGGTTATCGTTTCGTTCACCGTAAGGTCCAACGGCGTGTTCATGCGTCTCTGCCATAGAGCATGCAACACCCGACGGACGGCAACAGCCGCCGCGACTTGCAGGAGAAACGACGCCATGCTGCGATTTGCACCCCGCTATGGAATGGTCTCGCCCTGCCTCGTCCGCCCGGGCCAGCACGTGTGGCGACGCGCGGCCAACGATAATGCCGGATTGGGCCGGGCACGCGGCAAGGCACCTGAGCACTGGGCGGCACAGACCGGACAGGACAACGACGCCCTGTTGGAAGCGGCGCTGCGGCTGTTTGCCAGCCACGGCCATGCGGCGGCGCGCCATGCGTGTGACGAGGCCGATGCAGCCCAGCGCGGCGGCGATGTCGAAAAGGCGCGCTGGTGGATCGCGGTGTGCCACACGCTCGATCGCAACATGGCGCGGGCCTATCGCCGGCGCGAGGCGCGTTGAGGAGCATCCGCGCAGAATTTAGTGAGTGGCCCACCCCCGACCCCTCCCGCAAGCGGGAGGGGGGAAGGTCGCGCTGAAACCCACTCCCGTTTACGGGAGGGGAGCGAGGCTTGGTGAGCAACGCGAACCTAGCCGCAGCGGGGTGGGATTGTATCCCGCATTGACGCCGGCGGACGTTTGATCAACTTCGCCGGGTGCCCCTCCACCATCCTGCGGATGGTCCCCCTCCCGGTTTCCGGGCAGGAGCCGGCGTCAAATTGATATTGCGAAGTGTTATCAAAGAAACCCGAAAAACAGGGGTTTTTGCGGGTTGCTTTCGCGCGGGCGCGGGCTTAGGGGCCATCGCGACCCGCCAATGGTCCTTCCCGTCTCGCGGGCGCGGGAGGTCCGGTAGGCCGATTGATCGACCTTGACGCTTCGAAGTCCCGCAATACGGGAAAGGACCGTACAGCATGGCTCGGAAGAAGATCGCGCTCATCGGCGCTGGCAATATCGGTGGAACGCTGGCCCATCTCGCCGCTCAGAAGGAACTGGGCGACATCGTGCTGTTCGACGTGGTCGAAGGCGTGCCCCAGGGCAAGGCGCTCGACCTTTCGCAGTGCGGCCCGGTCGAAGGCTTTGACGCCAAGATCACCGGTTCCAACGATTATGCCGACATCGCGGGCGCAGACGTCATCATCGTCACCGCCGGTGTCGCCCGCAAGCCGGGCATGAGCCGCGACGACCTGCTGGGCATCAACCTGAAGGTCATGAAGGCCGTGGGCGAAGGCATCAAGGCCAACGCACCGGGCGCATTCGTTATCTGCATCACCAACCCGCTCGACGCGATGGTGTGGGCGCTGCGCGAATTTTCGGGCCTGCCGCATCACATGGTCGTCGGCATGGCCGGCGTGCTCGATTCGGCGCGCTTCAGCCACTTCATCGCCGATGAATTCAACGTTTCGGTGAAGGACGTGAACACGTTCGTGCTGGGCGGCCACGGCGATACGATGGTTCCCGTCACGCGCTATTCCACCGTCAACGGCATCCCCGTTCCCGATCTGGTGAAGATGGGCCTTTCGACGCAGGAAAAGATCGACGCGATCGTGAAGCGCACGCGCGGCGGCGGCGGCGAGATCGTTGCCCTGCTGAAGACCGGTTCGGCGTTCTATGCACCCGCCACTTCGGGCATCGCAATGGCCGAAGCCTACCTCAACGACCAGAAGCGCATCCTGCCTTGCGCGGCCTATGTCGACGGCGAATATGGCCTTGATGGCCTGTATGTCGGCGTGCCGGTGCAGATCGGTGCGGGCGGCGTGGAGAAGGTGATCGAGATCGCCCTCGACGACGAAGACAAGGCCGGGCTGAAGGTTTCGGTCGACGCGGTGAAGGAACTGCTGGACGCCTGCAAGGCGATCGACAGCTCGCTGGCCTGAACGTGATGACGTGCGGCCGGTTTTGCCGGCCGCACGTTTCGCTGCGGGAAGGCGTGATCGCTTCATCCTACGGCAATCTACGTAAATCCATGCGAGCGAGGCGTTTGCACGACGGCTGGTAACGGCGGTTGTCCGCGATGCGCGCTGGATAACGATTTGGGCGGAACGGTTCGCCCGTTGGAAAGTACCCCTTGCGCCTGCTGCGCGAGGTTTTTCCGAAGCCCCACCCTCCCCGGGGCATGAGGAGTTGACGATGGGTCACGAATTGCACGATTTCGATGTCGATCCGGCGCAGGATGCGCCGCAGCAAGGCCCTTCGTGGCAATCGAACCGCTGGCCGATCAGCGACGCCTTTGCCGGCGACGACCTGACCCGCGCGCTCGATCCCATGACGATCCGGGCAGAGATTGCCAAGGTGGCCAAGGCCGCCGGAACCGTGATCGACGAAGCCGCGCTGGAACAGGCGGCTTCGGATTCGATCCGCGCGATGATGCTGGTGCGCACGTATCGCGTGCGGGGCCATCTGGCGGCGAACCTCGATCCGCTGGGCCTTTCCAAGCAGGATCTGCCGGCCGATCTTTCGCCCGAGTACCACGGGTTTTCTGGCGATGCGCTGGAACGCAAGGTGTTCGTGGGTGGCGTGCTGGGGATGCAGTGGGCGTCGATCCGCGAAGTGGTCGACATCCTGCGCAAGAATTATTGCGGCAAGGTTGGCCTGGAATACATGCACATCTCCGACGTGGAGGAGCGCAAGTTCCTGCAGGACCGGATCGAGGGCGGCGACAAGAACATCGACTTCACGCCCGCCGGCAAGAAGGCGATCCTGAGCGCGGTGATCCGCGGCGAGCAGTACGAGAAGTTCCTCGGCAAGAAGTACGTCGGCACCAAACGTTTCGGGCTCGACGGCGGGGAATCGATGATCCCGGCGCTGGAAGCCCTGATCAAGTATGGCGGCCAGCTGGGCGTGCGCGAGATCGTTTACGGCATGGCGCATCGCGGCCGGTTGAACATCCTCGCCAACGTGATGGCCAAGCCATACCGTGTGATCTTCCACGAATTTTCGGGCGGCACCGCCAATCCCGAAGACGTGGGCGGATCGGGCGACGTGAAGTATCACCTCGGCACCAGCACCGACCGCGAATTCGACGGCATCAAGGTGCACATGAGCCTGCAGCCCAACCCCAGCCACCTGGAAACGGTGGACCCGGTGGTGCTGGGCAAAGTACGCGCGCAACAGGCGTTCCGCGACGATATCGGCAAGGACAAGCACAAGCAGGTGCTGCCGGTGCTGATCCACGGCGATGCCGCCTTTGCCGGGCAAGGCATCGTGTGGGAATGCTTCGGCTTTTCGGGCGTGAAGGGTTACAATACCGGCGGTTGCATCCACTTCGTGATCAACAACCAGATCGGCTTTACCACCAGCCCCCAGTTTTCGCGCGGTTCGCCCTATCCATCGGACGTGGCCAAGGGCGTGCAGGCACCCATCATCCACGTGAACGGCGATGATCCGGAAGCGGTGACCTTCGCGTGCAAGCTGGGCATCGATTATCGCCAGAAGTTCGGCCGCGATATCGTGATCGACATGTGGTGCTATCGCCGGTTCGGCCACAACGAAGGCGACGAGCCTTCGTTTACCCAGCCGCTGATGTATGCCCGCATCCGCCAGCACCCCGCCGTCAGCGCAGTCTATGCCGAGCGGCTGGTGGCGCAGGGCGTGATCGACAAGGACTGGAAGGGCGAGAACGAAGACCGCTTCGTTGCCACGCTGGAAGCCGAGTTCGAGGGATCGAAGAGCTACAAGGCCAACGAGGCCGACTGGTTCGGCGGGCGCTGGAGCGGGCTGAACAAGCCGGCCGACCCCGTGACCGCGCGGCGCAATGTGCCCACCGGCATCGATCAGAAGCTGTTCGACAGCCTTGGCCGCGTGCTGACCAGCGTTCCCGAGGACCTGACCATCCACAAGACGCTGGGCCGCGTGATTGATGCCAAGCGCGAGATGTTCAACAGCGGGTTGGGCTTCGACTGGGCCACGGGCGAGGCGCTTGCCTATGGCAGCCTGTGCACCGAAGGGTTCAACGTGCGGCTTTCCGGGCAGGATTCCGGACGCGGCACGTTCAGCCAGCGCCACGCGGTGTGGGTGGACCAGACCGACGAGCACAAGTACGTGCCGCTTTCCACCCTGCCCCACGGCCGGTTCGAAGTGCACGACAGCCCGCTTTCCGAATATGGCGTGCTCGGTTTCGAATATGGCTATGCCAGCGCCGATCCAAAAACGCTGGTGCTGTGGGAAGCGCAGTTCGGCGATTTCGCCAACGGCGCGCAGATCGTGATCGACCAGTATATCGCCGCGTCCGAAGCGAAGTGGCTGCGCGCCAACGGATTGGTGATGCTGCTGCCGCACGGGTATGAAGGACAGGGGCCGGAGCATTCGTCCGCCCGACTGGAACGCTTCCTGCAACTGTGCGCGGACGACAATATCCAGGTGTGCAACATCACCACGCCGGCCAATTACTTCCACGTGCTGCGCCGGCAGATGCACCGTCCGTTCCGCAAGCCGCTGATCATCATGACGCCCAAATCGCTGTTGCGGCATCCGCTGGCCAAATCGGTGACGAGCGACTTCGTGGGCGAAGGGCACTTCAAGCGTATCCTTTCGGACACCAACGGTGCCGCCGATCAGGATACCAGGAAGGTGATCCTGTGCAGCGGCAAGGTGGCCTACGACCTGATCGAAGCACGCGATGCGGCGGGTGCCACCGACGTGCAGATCATCCGGCTGGAACAGCTCTATCCGTTCCCGGGCGAACCGCTGGCCCTGCGCCTTTCGCGCATGACCAAGCTGGAAGACGTGGTGTGGTGCCAGGAAGAGCCGAAGAACAACGGTTCGTGGTTCTTCGTAGAACCGCTGATCGAGGACGCGCTGAAGGCGGCCAAGTGCAACGTGACCCGGCCCCGCTATGCCGGGCGCGCAGCGGCGGCATCGCCAGCCACCGGCCTTGCCAAGCGGCACGCCGCCGAACAGGCCGCGCTGGTCAGCAATGCGCTGGCCCTTTCGGTGCGCGGCGAGATCCGGCGCAAGAAGAAGGCCTGAGCGCCTGAGGTTATTTCGGGCCGATGGCCCAAAAACGGGAATGTGACGATGTCCATCGAAGTGAAAGTTCCGACGCTGGGGGAAAGCGTTAGCGAGGCGACCGTCGGCACCTGGCTGAAGAAGCCGGGCGACGCGGTGGCGCTGGACGAGCCCATCGCCAGCCTGGAAACCGACAAAGTCGCCATCGACGTGCCGGCCCCGGCCGCC
This sequence comes from Novosphingobium sp., assembly GCA_027311705.1. Lineage (GTDB taxonomy): Bacteria > Pseudomonadota > Alphaproteobacteria > Sphingomonadales > Sphingomonadaceae > Novosphingobium. The sequence continues at coordinate 6,794 of DAICYJ010000014.1, forward strand.
GGCGTGATGGGCGCGCTGCTGGTGAAGGAAGGCGATACCGTGAACGTGGGCGCACTGCTCGCCACGATCGAGGATGGCGTGCCCGCCGCCGGCAACGAACCGGTCGCCCCGCGCGAGGAAGCGCCACGTGCGCCGGCTTCCGATACGATTGCGCCCAAGGTTGAGGCCGACGACAGCGCGGCGGTGCTTTCGCCCGCCGTGCGCCGTGCGGTGCTGGAACACGGCATCGATCCTTCGCGCGTGACCGGCACCGGCAAGGACGGCCGCCTGACCAAGGAAGACGTGCTGGCCGCCGCGCAATCGAAGCAGGCCACCCCGGCACCCGCCGTTTCGGCCCCTGCCCCGGTCGCCGCTGCGCCTGCTGCTGCACCGGTCGCCGGTCGCAACGAAGAGCGCGTACGGATGACGCGCCTGCGCCAGACCATCGCCAAGCGCCTGAAAAGCGCGCAGGAAACCGCCGCGCTACTGACCACGTTCAACGATGTGGACATGACCGCGGTGATGGCCGCGCGCGAAAAGTACAAGGACGTGTTCGAAAAGAAGCACGGCGTGAAGCTGGGCTTCATGTCGTTCTTCGCCAAGGCTTCGTGCCTGGCGCTGAAGGACATCCCTTCCGTCAACGCGCAGATCGACGGCGATGAGATCGTGTACCACGATTACATCGACATCTCGGTCGCGGTTTCGGCCCCGAACGGGCTGGTGGTGCCGGTGGTGCGCGATGTGGACAAGCTGTCGTTCGCGGGCATCGAGAAGGCCATCGGCGATTTCGGCAAGAAGGCGCGCGAAGGCACGCTGACCATGGCCGACATGGCCGGCGGCACCTTCACCATTTCGAACGGCGGCGTGTTCGGCGGGCTGATGTCCACCCCGATCATCAACCCCCCGCAGAGCGCTGTGCTGGGCCTGCACCGCATCGAGGACCGCGCTGTCGTCCGCAATGGCGAGATCGTGATCCGGCCGATGATGTATATCGCGCTGTCGTACGACCATCGTTTGATCGATGGGCGCGAGGCGGTGACGGCGCTGAAGACGATCAAGGAAGCGATCGAGGATCCGACACGGTTGCTGATCGATCTTTGATCCCTACGTTTGCGCCAGCATCCTTCGACAAGCTCAGGATGAGCGGGTCTCGCGCTGATTGACTAGAATTCCAAGGCCGCTCACCCTGAGCTTGTCGAAGGGTGCCGCGCAACGGAGGCCGGACATGGCTGAATACGACTACGACGTTCTCATCATCGGTGCCGGTCCCGGCGGGTATGTCGCGGCGATCCGCGCGGCGCAGCTGGGGTTGAAGGTGGCTTGCGCCGATGGGCGCGAGACGCTGGGGGGCACGTGCCTGAACGTCGGGTGCATTCCTTCCAAGGCCTTGCTGCACGGATCGGAGAAATTCGATGAGGCCGTGAACGGCACCTTTGCGATGTATGGCATCAAGACCGGGCCGGTGACGCTCGACCTGACCGCGATGCAGGGCCAGAAGCTCGATTCGGTCAAGCAATTGACCGGCGGCATCGAGTTCCTGTTCAAG
>DAICYJ010000035.1 GCA_027311705.1 Novosphingobium sp.
CCGCCTGCTGGCGGAAATGAACCGGCTCGGCGTGGTGCCCGATCTGTCGCACAGTTCGGACAAGGCGCTGGATGATGCGCTGCGCCTGTCGAAAACGCCGATCATCCTGTCGCATTCGGGCTGCAAGGCGAAGTTCGATCACCCGCGCAACATCGACGATGCACATCTGCGTGCACTGGCCGACCATGGCGGCGTCATCCAGATCAACTCGGTCTATGTGAAGGCGCAGAAGCCGAACCCGGATCGCGCCGCTGCGATGAAGGCGCTGGAAGACCAGTATCCCGAAGACCGAACGCTGAAGATGGCCGAACGCGCCGCCATGCTGGCCAAGCGGCAGGATATCGAGCGCCGCTATCCGCAAACCGATCGCGCCACGTTCGACGATGTGATGGCCAACCTTTTGCACGCGATCAAGGTCGCGGGCGTCGATCACGTCGGCATCGGCCTCGATTGGGACGGCGGAGGCGGGGTCGCCGGGCTTGAGGACGTGGCCGATCTTCCGCGCATCACACAGGCCTTGCTCGCCGCCGGCTACACACGGGCCGATATCGCGAAAATCTGGTCCGGCAACGTCCTGCGCGCTCTTGCTGCGGCCGAGGCCGCAGCCACCAAGACCTGAACTCAGCGCAATTCGTGCTTCAATCCCATGTGAAGCGCGAGCGATTTCAGGTCGCGCTCCGCTCCGTCATTGACCAGCGCCGCGATGGCCGGTTGAACCGTCAGCACCAGCGTGCCGCCGTCGATGGTCAGCGAACTGCCGCTCAGCCCCGGTGCGGCGCACGTCGTCAGCCGTCGACATAGCCGTGCCGCCAGACCCCAGGCTTGTGCCTCCCGCAACGAAGCTGCTGGCGCAATTGCGGCGATCTCGTCGGGAATTTCAAGCCGCCCGGTATTGGCTATCATCGCGGCCGCGAGCATCGCACGTTCGGGGGCGCCCGCGCCGATCCAGCGCTTGCGCAGCGCCCAATCGCGGGCCAGATCGCCGCGCAGGTTCGGCTCGACCGTAGCGGTTGCAAGGCAGAGCATCGTGGCCGCCAGCCGCAGACGCTCACGCCTCTGCGATCCGTCGGCAAGGCTGGCCACCGCGGTCCATCCCGCCACCATCGCGCCGGTGCCGGGCGAGATGCCCTGTTCCGCCACAAAGGCCGAAGCCCCGGCGACCAGCGGATCTTGAGACCGGACCCCATCGGGCATCGATTCCCACAGCGTTCCTTCGCGCAGGCCCCATGCGGAAAACACCAGTTTGCCGGGCTGCAACTTGCGAATCAGGATCGCAACCAGCGCGGCTGTATCGGGCAAACTTGCTAGCCGCGCATTCGAAACGCCTTGCAGCGGCAGCAGGGATGCCGGCAGTTTGCGGGCGAGAATGCGGGCGATGCGTTCGGCCTCCGCCGCATCGATCTCGAAGCCGTGCGGATCATCGATCGGCCAGCGCTTCTGAATCATCACGTGGCGGGCGAAGGCGCGCAGCGATCCGCCCACGAAGTACAAGGTGCTGCCCGGAACCGGCTTCCAGTCCGCCTTGGCCAGTGCCTTGGCCACGCGCTGGTTGAAGGCGCGTTCACCGTCCGCGCGCAGGCCGGGCAGGCGCAGCGTGCCCAGCGGCATGCTCACGCCGTGGCGGCATCCGCGCTCGTCCACGTCGACCAGTTCCAGGCTGCCACCGCCCAGATCGCCCACCACGCCATGCGCGCGCGGAAAGGCGCCCATCACGCCGTGCGCGCTGGTGATGGCCTCCTGCTCGCCCGAAAGCAGGCGCGGCGCAAAGCCCATCGCTTCCACTTGCGCCAGAAATTTCGGCCCGTTGCCAGCGTCGCGCACGGCAGCGGTGGCGACCACGTCGACCCGCGTCACACCCTTCAATTCCAGCAGCAGGCGATAACGGGCCAGCGCCGTCAGCGCGCTCGACAGGGCGCGGTTACCCATCATGCCTGTCTCGCCCACAGCCTTGCCCAGCCGCGCGGTCACCTTTTCGTTGTGCAACACTTCGGGCGCGCGCACCGGCCCGCCATAGATCACCAGGCGGACGGTGTTGGAGCCGATATCGATGATGGCCCGCGTCGGCGCGGGGGATTTTCTGCGGCTGGTTCTTGGCATCAGGTCAGGCCCGGGTCGCCCCGCCACGCCGCAGCGCCAGCTTGGGCACCTTGCGGCCCTTGGTCAGCGCGGCACCGCGCCCGGAAAGCGATGGGTTGGTCATGAAATACCGATGCAGATTGAAGGGCTTGGGGCCGCGATCCATGCGATGATAGGTTCCGTCCGGTTCCAGATGCCAGCTCTGCTCGGTGTCGAGCAAGTTGGCCAGCATCACCTGATCTAGAACTTGATCGTGCACGGTCGGGTTCCTGATCGGGACCAGAACTTCGACGCGCCGGTCCAGATTTCGGGTCATCCCATCGGCGGACGAGATGTAAACCCGCGCCCGCCGGTTGGGCATGGCGGCGCCATTGCCGAATGCCCAGATGCGGCTGTGTTCCAGAAAACGCCCGATGATCGATTTCACGGATATCCGATCGGACAGACCTTCGACGCCCGGCCGCAGGCAGCAGATGCCGCGTATTACCAGGCTGATCTCCACGCCGGCCTGGCTCGCCGCGTAAAGCCGGTTGATCAACTGGCTGTCGGTCAGCGCGTTCAGCTTCGCCCAGATCGATGCCGGCTTGCCCGCCTTGGCAAACGCGATCTCGCGCTCGATGCATTCATACAGCTTGGCCCGCACTCCGCCAGGCGAGATAGAGAGCATCTCGGTCGCCTTGGGCTCGATATAGCCGGTGATGAAATTGAACAGCAGCCCCGCGTCGCGACCGAACTTGGGATCGGCAGTAAAAAAGCTGAGGTCGGTATAGATGCGCGCGGTGATCGGGTGGTAATTGCCGGTGCCGAAATGGCAGTAGGTCTTGTACCCGTCGCCCTCGCGCCGCACGACCATCGATACCTTGGCATGGGTCTTCCAGTCGACGAAGCCATAGATCACCTGCACGCCGGCGCGTTCCAGCTGGCTCGCCCACATCAGGTTCTGCTCTTCGTCGAACCGGGCCTTCAACTCGACCACCGCCGTTACCGATTTGCCCGCTTCGGCCGCCGCGATCAGCGCCGCGATCACCGCCGATTGCTTGCCCGCGCGGTAAAGCGTCTGCTTGATGGCAATGACGTCGGGGTCGGACGCTGCCTGCCGCAGGAAATCGATTACCACCTCGAAACTCTCGTAAGGGTGGTGGATCACCAGATCCTTCTCGCGGATCGCGGCAAAGCAATCGCCGCTCTGCTCCAGCACGCGTTCGGGATAGCGCGGGCTGTAAGGCTCGAACTTCAGTTCCGGGCGCTTCTCGTCGACTACCGTGGCCAGCCCGCTCATCGACAGCAGACCGCGTGATTTGATGACCAGTGCGTGGTCCAGCCCCAAGTGCTCACGCAGCAGCTGTTCGCCGGCGGGGTCAAAATTTTCCTGCAGTTGCAGCAGGATAACCTTGCCGCGACGACGCCGCTGGATCGCGGTACGGAAATAGCGGACGAGATCCTCGGCGTCCTCCTCCACTTCCATGTCGCTGTCGCGCAGCACACGAAACACGCCGTGGCCCTGGATGCGGAAGCCGGGGAACAGCTTCATGGCGTGCCGGCGCACCAGCTCCTCGATGCTGATCCAGCTCGCATCTTCGCCCGGCAGCCGCACGAACCGGGGCAGCGCGGAAGGCACCAGGATCATCTCGTTGACGGGCGAGCCATCGGCAATCCGTGTCAGCAGAAACAGGATGCCGGTGCCCTGGTTGGCGATGAACGGAAACGGGTGCGCCGGGTCGATCGCCTGCGGGGTCAGCGCGGGCAGCACGTGTTCCTGGAAGTAGTTGGCGAGCCAGTCGGTCTCGGCCCTATCCAGCCTTTCATCGCCGATCAGGTGGATGCCCACCTCGTCAAGCAGCACCGATAGATCCTGCAGGATCACCTGCTGCGCCTCGATCAGATCGGTGACCTTGGCATAGATGCGACGAAGCTGCTGCGAAGGCGTCAGCCCGTCGATCGACGTTTCATCGATCTGGCGGCGAACCTGCCCAGCGAGCCCGGCGACGCGCACCATCATGAATTCGTCGAGGTTGTTGCCCGAAATCGAAAGGAACCGCAGCCGTTCGAGCAGTGGATAATCGGTGTTTTTCGCTTCGGCCAGCACGCGGCGGTTGAATGAGAGCCAGCTCAGTTCGCGGTTGAAGAACCGTTCGGCGGGCGGCACGTCCGCCGTGACGGCGATGGCATCGGGCACATTTACCGCATCGGGCACCACATTGGGCACTGCCCCCGGCTCTGCGTGGTCTTCCATGGTCTTCACCCCTGCCGTCGACGATCCCGCGCGTGCCATGATGCTGCTTTGCTACTTTCCGGTGACAATCCGCCATCCATAGCACGACCGAACGAACCGGTGGCAAGGGCACTCGGTTTGCGCTCCATTTTTAAAGCTGAGCGTTCGCCTGCAGCCTTGGCAGCGCGTGGCGAGGCTTTAATCTCTACTCATTTCGTCGAGAAATATGCCCGTTTCACCGCGCGGCTATTATCTACCTATAAGGTTGAGTTAAGTTGAAACCGTTCCCGGAGATCGATTCGGGTGCGGCTTCGCGGCGTACGGTGCTAATGGGTCAGCGCATGGACCCCACGCATCGCAGGCCGCGAAGCTGAACTTTAGGGGGTCATAGAACTCCTGTAATGTCTACTGATACGGTTGACTATATGTCCACGTCCGAGCCCACGAGGGCAAACAGGGAGCTATCAACCATGAACCGTCGCGCGGTCATAACGGCCACTATCGCACTCGGCCTTGCTGCCGGCCCGTTCCTTGCGGGCTGCACCAGCAAGCCGACGGACCCCAACGCGATCGTGCTGACCAACGTCTCCTACGATCCCACGCGCGAACTGTATCAGGCGATCAACCCTGCCTTCGCAGCCTTCTGGAAGCAGAAGACCGGCAAGGACGTGACCTTCCGGATGAGCCACGGCGGCTCCGGCAAGCAGAGCCGCGCGATTATCGATGGCCTTGATGCCGATGTTGCCACGCTCGGCCTTGCCTATGATATCGATGCCATCGCCACCAAGGCCACGTTGCTTCCGGCCGACTGGCAAAAGGCGCTGCCCGACAATTCCTCGCCCTACACTTCGACCATCGTGTTCCTCGTCCGCAAGGGCAATCCCAAGGGGATCAAGGACTGGGGCGATCTGGTGAAACCGGGTGTGCAGGTTATCACCCCCAATCCCAAGACGAGCGGCGGGGCGCGCTGGAATTTCCTCGCCGCCTGGGCCTATGGCAAGAAGGCGGGCGGGTCCGATGCCGCGGCCGAAGCCTATGTGACCAAGCTGTTCGCCAATGTGCCGGTGCTGGATAGCGGCGCGCGCGGATCGACCACCACGTTCGTCGAACGCGGCATCGGCGATGTGCTGCTGGCGTGGGAAAACGAAGCTTTCCTCGCCGAAAAGGAACTGGGCAAGGGTCAGTTTGAACTGGTCGCTCCCTCGCTGTCGATCCTGGCCGAACCGCCGGTCGCAGTGATTTCCGCCAACGCCAAAAAGCACGGAACCGAGGAAGTCGCGGACGCTTATCTGCGCTACCTCTACACGCCGGAAGCGCAGGCAGCGATCGCGCACAACTTCTATCGTCCGCGCGATCCGAAGATTGCCGAGCAGTTCAAGTCGCAGTTCCCGCAAATCCCGATGGTCACCATCGACAAAGATTTCGGTGGCTGGGCCAAAGCGCAGAAGACCTTCTTTGATGATGGCGGTGTTTTCGACCGCATCACGACGAAGAAATAACGCCGCACCTTTTTCCGCACATCATTCGAGCAGGCCACTGCAGATGTCGAATACACTCGCCCTTGCAGGCGCACCTCCGGGTGTCTTGCCACGCACGATCGCCAGAACCTGGCGCAAGCGCTCGGTCATGCCCGGCTTCGGGCTGACTTTCGGGTTTACGCTGGCGTGGCTCACGCTGATCGTGCTGATCCCGCTCGCCACCATCTTCCTCAAGGCTGCGGGGATGGGCTGGCATGAATTTGTCGCCGTCGGCCTCAGCCCACGCGCCTTGGCCGCCTATCGGCTCAGCTTTGGCACTGCGGCGGCGGCGGCGCTGGTCAACGCTGTGTTCGGCCTGCTCGTGGCCTGGGTGCTGGTGCGCTATTCCTTCCCCGGAAAGCGCGTGGTCAGCGCATTGGTGGACCTGCCGTTCGCGTTGCCCACGGCCGTCGCCGGCATCGCGCTCACCTCGCTTTATGCGCCCAACGGCTGGATCGGCCAGTTCCTCGAACCCATGGGCATCAAGGTGGCCTTTACCTCGCTCGGCATCACCATCGCGCTCGTTTTCATCGGCCTGCCGTTCGTGGTGCGCTCGGTCGAACCCGTGCTGGCCGATCTGGGCAAGGATGTGGAAGAAGCCGCCGCCACGCTGGGCGCCAGTCGTTACCAAACCTTCAGCCGCGTGATCCTGCCGGCTATCGGACCGGCGCTCCTCACCGGCTTCGCCATGGCCTTTGCACGCGGCGTTGGCGAATACGGCTCGGTTATCTTCATCTCCGGCAACATGCCCGGCAAGACCGAGATCGCGCCCCTGCTGATCGTCACCCAGCTTGAGCAATATGCCTATGCCGGGGCGACCGCGATTGCCGTGGTGATGATGCTCGCGTCGTTCGCGGTGCTGCTGCTGATCAACTGGATCCAGGCGGTCAACCGCCGGAGGATGGGGGCATGAAGGTGCGCGCCACCAGCGAAGACCGGCTCACGCAGATCGTGCTGATCGGCCTCGCGCTCACGTTCCTCGCCTTCTTCCTGCTGCTGCCTCTGGTGGCGGTGTTCAGCGAAGCGCTGGGGCAGGGGCTGGGCATGTTCCTCGAAGCGGTGCAGACGCCCGACGCGCTTGCCGCGATCCGGCTGACTCTGATCATCGCCGCGATCAGCGTGCCGCTCAACGTCGTGTTCGGCATCGCCGCCAGCTGGGCGATCACAAAGTTCCAGTTTCCCGGCAAAAGCCTGCTGATCACCCTGATCGATCTGCCGTTCTCGGTTTCGCCGGTGGTGTCGGGCCTGATCTTCGTGCTGCTGTTCGGTGCCAACGGCTTCGTCGGCCCGTGGCTTGCCGAACATGACCTGAAGATCATCTTCGCGGTTCCCGGCATCGTGCTGGCAACGGTGTTCATCACCTTTCCCTTCGTCGCCCGCGAACTGATCCCGTTGATGATGGAGCAGGGCAAGGACGACGAGGAAGCCGCGCTTTCGCTGGGTGCCAGCGGCTGGCAGACCTTCTGGCACGTCACCCTGCCTAACATCCGCTGGGGTCTGCTCTATGGCGTGTTGCTGTGCAATGCCCGTGCCATGGGCGAATTCGGTGCGGTGTCAGTCGTATCCGGCCACATCCGCGGTGAAACCAACACCATGCCGCTCCATGTCGAGATCCTCTACAACGAGTACGATTTCGTTGGAGCTTTTGCCGTCGCCTCGCTGCTGGCCCTGCTGGCGCTGGTGACCCTTGTTGCCAAGAGCGTGCTCGAATGGCGATTTGACCTCCATTCGGGAGCCTCCCATTGATCTCCGTCCGCAACATCACCAAGCGCTTCGGCTCCTATGCGGCGCTGCATGGCATCGATCTCGATATCGAGCCGGGCGAATTCATCGCGCTGCTTGGCCCGTCGGGCTCGGGCAAGACCACCTTGCTGCGCATCATCGCCGGCCTGGAATTTCAGGACAGCGGACAGGTTCTGTTCGATGGCGACGATGTGTCCAGCCTGAAGGTGGCCGACCGCCATGTCGGTTTCGTGTTCCAGCAATATGCCCTGTTCCGCCACATGACCGTCGCGGAAAACGTGGCGTTTGGCCTGCAGGTAAAGCGCCGCCGCGATCGGCCCACGCGCGCCGCCATTCGCGATCGGGCGGAAGAATTGCTCCGCCTTGTCCAGCTCGAAGGGCTGGGCGGCCGCTATCCGGGCCAGCTTTCGGGCGGCCAGCGCCAGCGCGTGGCGCTTGCCCGCGCACTCGCCATCGAACCGCAGCTTCTGCTGCTGGATGAACCCTTCGGCGCGCTCGACGCCAAGGTCCGCAAGGACCTGCGCCGCTGGCTGCGCGATCTGCACAAGCAGATGGGTCTCACCTCGATCTTCGTCACGCACGATCAGGAAGAGGCGCTGGAACTGGCCGATCGCGTCGTGGTGATGGACCACGGCAAGATCGAGCAGGTCGGCACGCCAGAGGAAATCTACATGAACCCGGCCACGCCGTTCGTCTCGCACTTCGTCGGCGAAACCAACCGCGTCACTGGCGGATCGGGCGAAATCCATTTCCGTCCGCACGATGTCGATGTTGTTGCCGAAGGCGGCGAAGCCGTTCTTGTCGACAACGTGTTTCGCAAGGGCGGCTGCTGGCGCGTCGAAGGGGCGCTGGTGGAAACCAGCATGTTCGTCGAAATCGACGTCGATGCCGCCCTGCCGCAACCACGCCCTGGCGACACCATCCGCATTGTTCCGCGCCGGTCCCGCCAGTTTCATTTCGAACCCACGTCCAACCCCGAAGGAGGCCAAGCATGAACCTCGATCCTGCCGTGCCCCGCAACGAGGCAGAGCGCCTGCTGGAAGAAAGCATTTCCAGTGTGCGCGAAGCCTTGGCCGGGCTGCGTTATGGCAACATTTCGCTCACCGTCCATGAAGGCCGCGTCGTCCAGATCGACGTGACCGAAAAGAAGCGCCTCAAGCCAAACTGACCTTACCTCTTCAACCAAACTGAAAGTTCACACTGCCAACCGGACGACCGGAGGCGTCGTGACCCTGAACCCAAAGGATCTACGATGTTGCACCGAGTCATCCTCCTGGCGGGGGCTG
>DAICYJ010000037.1 GCA_027311705.1 Novosphingobium sp.
GCGACTTTTCGTCGGCGGGGTCGATGCGCTTTACCACCCGTACCCGCCTTTCCGCGCCTTTTGCCGAAGCGACGGTGGGGGCGTTCGGATACCGGCGCGGAGTGATGGCGGGCAGCACCGATCTTGGCCGCGATGCGGTGCTGCTCGGCGCGATTGAAGGCACGCTGTCAGACGGACCTTGGGTGCTGCGGGAACGCGGGCGCAAGTTCAACGGACTGGCCAAGATCAGCACCCCGACATGGTCGCTGGGCTTTTCCGGCTATATCAACCGCTGGACGTCGACCGACCAGGTGCCTGAACGCGCCATCGCTTCGGGCCTGATCCCGCGCAACGGGTTCATCGACGCGGATCTTGGGGGGCGGTCGGGCCGTGCGGCGCTCACCTTCAACGGCACCTTCGGCCAGACGCGGGTTTCCGCCTTTGCCATCGCGTCGCGGTTGCGGCTGGTTTCGAACTTCACCTATTTTCTCGACGATCCGGTGAACGGCGATGAATTTGCCCAAGTGGACCGGCGCGGGGTGTTCGGCGGTTCGGCGCAGCACGAGATCGCGGGCGATCAGGTAACGTGGCGGTTCGGCGGAGATACGCGCTGGGACCGGATCGGCACGGTCGGACTTTATCGCACCGTGGCAGGACAAAGCATCGAAACGGTGCGGCAGGACCAGGTGAGCGAAAGCAGTGGCGGGCTGTTCGGCGAAGCGGAAGTAAAGCTCGGCGGCGGATTGCGTGCCGTGCTGGGCCTGCGTGGCGACCTGATCGGATATCGCGTGCGGTCGAACCTCGCGGGCGGATCGGGCAGCGGATCGGCGACGCTGCTGGCACCCAAGGTGGCGCTGGCATGGCGGCTGGCGCGCGGAGTGGAAGCCTATGCCAATTATGGCGAGGGCTTTCATTCCAACGACGTGCGCGGCGCGGCAGGCACCCTGCCCGATCGCGTTCCCATCATGTCGCGGTCGCGCGGCGAGGAACTGGGCTTGCGGGTTGAGCGCGGCCCGTTCACCGCATCACTCGTGGCCTTCCGGCTCGATCTGGGGTCAGAACTGGTTTTCGTGGGCGATGCGGGGACGACCGAGCCGAACGCTCCGTCGCGGCGCACGGGGGCCGAACTGTCCATGTTCTGGAAACCATCGCCCGCATTGACGTTCGACGGATCGGCAGCCTGGACCCGCGCGCGGTTCCGCGATGTTGCACAGGGTGAGGACTACATTCCCGGCGCGACCCCGCTGGTGATCGGCGCCGGGGTGAGCGCCATGCTGCCGGGCAAGATCGCGCTGACCGCGCGGGTGCGCCACTTTGCCGGAACGCCGCTGATCGAGGACGCCAGCCAACGTTCGCAGGCGACCACGCTGGTCAACATCGGATCGTATGGCGATGTCGGCCGGGTGCGGGTGAGCGGCGAAGTGCTGAACCTGCTGAACACCCGTGCGCCAGACGTGACGTATTTCTATGCCTCACGCCTGCCCGGCGAACCGGCCGACGGCGTGGAGGATCGCCACCTGCACCCGGTGGAGCCGCGCCAATTGCGCGTGACGGTGCGGGTTTCGTTCTAGCTTACCACCGGATCAGGCGCGGCACGACCAGCCGGCCGATGGCTCCGCCCAGTACCACGGTCATGCCATGCCACAGTCCAATGTGCAGGAAATCGTTGTAGGGGCAGCACAGCGATACGGCGAAGATGCCGGCGGCACCACTCGCCACGCCCGTCAACAGGCCCGCACGGCGCGGGCAGGATGGCGCGCCGCGGCGCAACCACAGCACAAGCGCCGTCGCCGTCAGGCAACCGATCACACTGCCGATACCGAGGCATTCCTGCCCGTCGCTATCGACGGAAAGCCGGTTGCCACCAGCCCAGTTCAATATGACGAGGCCCAGCGCGGCGAGCGGCAGCACCGCCGCCATCAGCGCTGTCCAGCCCCAGCCATCGCGGCGGGTGCCGACCCACGGGCGCGCCATATCGACCACGGCCCATGACGTGGCCAGCGCAAGCACGAAGAACAGCCCCGCAGACGTAAGGAACATGGGATCGGGGTGCCCAGCCACCAGATCGTCGCGCATCACGAGCACCGAACTGAGCAAGACCGCGCCAGTGCCGACCGCAAGGCACGCCCACGCCATGCCGATCCGCTGGTGCAATGGCCTGACGGGGCGCAGATCGCCCACCAGTTCCTCCATGAATACGTCCGGATTTGTGGACATGGCGTCAGGCTCTTTCAATCAGGGCAGCGAGGCGTTTCAGGCCCCGGTGGATGTTCACTTTGACGAGGGATTCGCTCTGGCCGGTGGAGGCCGAGGCTTCGCTGATCGACAGGCCTTCGATCTTGACCAGTTCGATCGCGCGCTGCTGGGCATCGGGCAGCGCCTCGAACAGGCGGTCGAGGCTGAGACGGGCGGTCAGTGCGGGCTCGTCGTCGATCGCGACGGCGGGGAAATCATCATCGAGCGCATCTTCGGCATTGCGATAGGCGATGCGCAGGTGATCGACGAAACGGTAGCGCGCGATGGCGGCCAGCCAAGGGACAACGGGGCGCGAAGGATCGTAGCTCGCCAGCTTGCGGTGGACCGACAGCAAGGTGTCCTGCACCAGATCCTCGATCTGATCGGGCATGATGCGGCGCCGGAAATAGCGCAGCAGCCAGGCGCGGCTGCCGTGCAGGAACGTGGCGTATGCTTGCCGGTCTCCGCGCTGGGCAAGGCCCGCCAGATGGGTCAGCGTGGCCTCGTCGACGGTCACTGAGAAACAGCGGCCAAGCGCGTGCAGCGGAAGATCGGACGGAGCAGGACAAACGGCGGCGTCACGATGAAATTCCAACCTTTGCGAACGATGCGGCACATCGTGTGGTGCTTCGGCGGATCGGACCGTTTGGTTACACCGTCATGCCGATGCCGATGCTCGCTCAAACTGGCAAGGCGGTGCGGTACACCGTCGGTCGCAGGGCAAAGCTTGTCGTGACTTGCGCCACGCCGGCGATGCGGGTGAGGCGAAAGCGCAGGAAATCCTCGAACGCGCCAAGCGAGGGAACCAGCACGCGCAGCTGGTAATCGGCATCGCCGGTCATCAGGTAGCATTCCATCACCTCGGAAAACCCTGCGACCGCTTCCTCGAATGCGGCGAGGTGGCGGTCGTCCTGCTGGTCCAGCCGCACACGCACGAACGCGGTAACATCCAGCCCCACGCTTTCAGGATCGACCAGCGCGACATAGCGGGTGATGACACCGCCCTGCTCCAGTTGCTTGAGCCGGCGCAGGCAGGGACTGGGGGAAAGGCCGACCTCTTCCGACAACTGCTGATTGGTCATCCGGCCATCGTGCTGAAGCTGCTTTAAAATACGGCGATCTATCTCATCGAGTTGCATTTTGGCCAGTTCCTGCCGCAAATGTTCACACCACGGCAGATTCTGCCAATATCAAGCTGGCAGCCTAGCCACTTCGCAAAGACATGCCAAGGCGAGCGATGTTAGCCCGGCATCCTGCAGGAACCTGAAGGAACCGCCTTGGCCCACACCCTTACGACCGACCGGACCGAGACCATCGGCGCGCTGGAACAGCTCAATACCCGGCTGCTGTGGTTGTCATCGTGGATGATCCACAATGCCAACCACCTTCGCCCCAAACGAGACGGATTGAAGGTGGGCGGGCATCAGGCCAGCTGTGCCTCAATGACCGCGATCATGTCCGCGCTCTATTTCCATGCGCTGCGCCCGCAGGACAAGGTTGCGGTGAAACCTCATGCCGGGCCGGTGCTGCATGCCATCCACTATCTGTTAGGCAACCAGTCGCTCGACAAGATGCAGCGCTTTCGCGGGTTGGGCGGCGTGCAGAGCTATCCCAGCCGGACGAAAGACACGATCCCGGTGGACTTTTCGACCGGTTCGGTCGGGCTCGGCGTGGCGGTCACGGCGTTCAGCTCGCTGGTGCAGGATTACCTGATCGCGCATGGCCAGCTTCAGGAGGCCAACGCCGGGCGGATGATCGCGCTGATGGGCGATGCCGAACTGGACGAGGGCAATATCTACGAATGCCTGATCGAAGGGTACAAGCACGATCTGCGCAATTGCTGGTGGGTGGTCGATTATAACCGCCAGTCGCTCGATGCCACCACCGCCGACCGCATGTTCCGCCGGTTCGACGACATCTTCGAAACCTGCGGCTGGCGGGTGATCACGCTGAAATACGGCAAGTTGCAGCTGGCGGCGTTTCAGCGGCCGGGTGGCAAGACGCTGGAACAGTGGATCGACAGCTGCCCCAACGCCGAATTCGCTGCCTTGACCTATCAGGGCGGCGCGGCGTGGAGGGCGCGGCTGATGGCCGATATCGGCGATAAGCCGCACGTTGCAGCCTTGCTCGAAAGTTTCGACGACGAAGCGCTGGGGCGGTTGATGACCAACCTGGGCGGGCACTGCATCGAAACGCTGATCGATGCCTTCGACAGCGCGAACGACGATAAGCCGACGCTGTTCATCGCCTATACCGTCAAAGGCCACGGCCTGCCGCTGGCAGGTCACAAGGACAACCATTCGGGCATGATGAACCCGCCGCAGATGGAGCAGTTTCGCTCAGGGCTCGGCATTGCCGAGGGGCAGGAATGGGAACGCTGGGGCGGTCTGGGCGACAATGTCGCGGCGCGGCTGCAGGCGTTCGTCGATAGCAGCCCGATCGCGCGGGTGAACGCGGAGCCGCTCGCCCCCGCCGTGCCCGTGCCCGCGCGGTTGCCGTCACCCGAAGGCGCGGAACAATCGACGCAGGCCGCTTTCGGGCGCGTGCTGCTCGATCTGGCCAAATCGGGCGAGCCGCTGGCCGACCGCATTGTGACGACCGCGCCCGACGTGACGCAGACCACCAACCTCGGCGCTTTCGTCAACCAGCGCGGGCTGTTCCGGCGGCAGGAATTGTCCGACGTGTTCCACAAGGCCAAGATCCCTTCGGCGCAGAAATGGGCGCAGCACGCCGCAGGCCAGCACATCGAACTGGGGATTGCCGAGAACAATTTCTTCCTGATGCTTGCCTCGCTGGGGCTGGCCGCGCAGCATTTTGGCACGCGACTGATCCCGGTGGGTACGGTGTATGATCCGTTCATCGCGCGCGGATTGGATGCGCTGAACTATGGCTGCTATTCCGATGCGCGGTTCCTGCTGATCGGCACTCCGGCAGGGCTGACGCTGG
>DAICYJ010000039.1 GCA_027311705.1 Novosphingobium sp.
AACACCACGTCGATGGCGCCCAGAATGGCGGTCGCGTCGGGCAGCATGTGGCCTTTGCACATGAAGTCCATGGCTTGCAGGTGCGAAAACGCGGTCGGGCGGATCTTGCAGCGGTACGGCTTGTTGCTGCCGTCGCTGACCAGATAGACGCCGAATTCGCCCTTGGGGCTTTCGGTGGCGACATAGACTTCGCCGGCCGGAACGTGGAAGCCTTCGGTATAGAGCTTGAAGTGGTGGATCAGCGCTTCCATCGAGGACTTCATCTCGGCGCGCTTGGGCGGCACTACCTTGCGGTCGGTGCTGGCGATCGGGCCTTCGGGCATTTCGGCAAGGCACTGCTTCATGATGCGGGCCGACTGGCGCACTTCTTCCACGCGGACCATGAACCGGTCGTAGCAATCGGAATTGGTGCCCACCGGAATGTCGAACTCCATGCGGTCGTAAACGTCGTAGGGCTGGCTCTTGCGCAAATCCCACGGGATGCCCGCGCCGCGAATCATCGGGCCGGAAAAGCCCCATGCCAGCGCATCTTCCTTGCTGACAATCGCGATATCGACATTGCGCTGCTTGAAGATGCGGTTGTCGACCACAAGGCTCATCGCATCGTTGAACAGTTCGGGCAGCCGGGTGTCGAGCCAGTCGCCGATGTCGGTCAGCAGCTTCAGCGGCACATCCTGGTGCACGCCGCCGGGGCGGAACCATGCCGAGTGCATCCGCGCGCCGGAGGCCCGTTCGAAGAAGTTGAGGCAATCCTCGCGGATTTCGAACAGCCACAGGTTCGGCGTCATCGCGCCGACGTCCATCACATGCGACCCGAGGTTGAGCATGTGGTTGCAGATGCGCGTCAGTTCGGCAAACAGCACCCGCAGATACTGCGCGCGGATCGGCACTTCGATGTTCAGCAGCTTTTCGATGGCGAGCACATACGAGTGCTCCATCGCCAGCGGCGAGCAATAGTCGAGCCGGTCGAAGTACGGCAGCGCCTGCAGATAGGTCTTGTGCTCGATCAGCTTTTCGGTGCCGCGATGCAGCAGGCCGACGTGCGGATCGATCCGTTCGATGATCTCGCCGTCCAGTTCCATCACCATGCGCAGCACGCCGTGCGCCGCCGGGTGCTGGGGGCCGAAGTTGATCGTGTAGTTGGTGATGACCTCGTCGCCGGTGGTGGGCGACTGTTCAATCGAGAAGCTCATGCGCCTTCTCCATCGGTCTTTTTGTCAGGCCGGCTTTCGGTGGCGACAGGCGCTTCAGGAGCGGACACGGCCGCATCCTTTGGCGCAGTCGCTTCGGCCGCCTTGGTGTTGGCGGGTTCGCCAGCGCCGGTATCGGCCTTGGTGTCGGTGGTCTTGGGCGTATCGACCTTGGCCGGACCGCCGGTGACAGGCGCGGTGGCGACTGGCGCCGGAGCCGGAGGCGGCGTCACCGCCTTTTCATCGCCCGGCAGCACGTAGTCCGCGCCTTCCCAAGGGCTCATGAAATCGAATTGCCGCAGATCCTGCGCCAGCCGCACGGGTTCATAGACGACGCGCTTGTCCTCTTCGGAATAGCGCAACTCGACATACCCGGTCAGCGGGAAGTCCTTGCGGAAGGGGTGCCCCTGGAAGCCATAGTCGGTGAGGATGCGGCGCAAGTCCGGGTTGCCGGCAAACAGCACGCCGAACATGTCGTAGACTTCGCGCTCGTACCAGCCGGCGTTGGGCCACAGCGTGGTCACGGTCGGCACCGGCGTCGCCTCGTCGGTCGAAACCTTGACGATCACACGCAAGTTGCGCGTCACCGAAAGCAGGCAATAGACCACCTCGAACCGTTCGGCCCGGCTGGGAAAATCGACGCCTGCAATGTCCATCAGCTGCTGGAACTGGTGCGCATCGCGCAGATCGCGCAGGGTATCCTCGATGCTGTCACGCGCCACGGTCAGCACGATCTCGCCATGCTCCTCGCGGCTGGCGATCACGCGGTCGCCCAGCGCGGCAACCAGCGCATCCATCACGCCGTCGAACGAGGCATAGCGGGGGGCGGAGTGGAGAACCGTCATCCGTCGTTCCTCAACGCTCGATCGTGCCGGCGCGGCGGATCTTCCGCTGCAACTGCATCACGCCGTAAAGCAGCGCCTCGGCGGTCGGCGGGCAGCCCGGAACATAGATGTCCACCGGAACGATCCGGTCGCAACCGCGCACGACGCTGTAGCTGTAGTGGTAATAGCCCCCGCCGTTGGCGCACGATCCCATCGAGATCACGTACTTCGGCTCGCTCATCTGGTCATAGACCTTGCGCAGCGCCGGGGCCATCTTATTGCACAGCGTGCCGGCCACGATCATCACGTCCGACTGGCGCGGGGATGCGCGCGGGGCAACGCCGAAGCGCTCCATGTCGTAACGCGGCATGCTCACGTGGATCATTTCCACGGCGCAGCAGGCAAGCCCGAAGGTCATCCACCACAGCGAGCCGGTGCGGGCCCACTGGAACAGATCCTCGGTGCTGGTGACGAGAAAGCCCTTGTCCGAAACTTCGGCGTTCAGGCTGTCGAAAAATGCGGCGTCCGGAGCCACGCCACCCTGATTTAGGGCGATGCCGGAGGCGGGAGCGGTGACCATGTTGTTCATTCCCAGTCCAACGCCCCTTTTTTCCACGCATAGGCGAACCCGATCACGAGTTCGGCCAGGAACACCATCATCGTCGCCCAGCCGGTCCACCCGGTTTCCTTCAGGCTGACGGCCCAGGGGAACAGGAACGCGGCTTCGAGATCGAACACAATGAACAGGATCGCCACGAGGTAGAACCGCACGTCGAACTGGCTGCGCGGATCTTCGAACGCGGGGAAACCGCACTCGTATTCCGAAAGCTTGTCGGCATTCGGCTTGTGCGATCCCGTCAGGCGCGACACGCCCATCGGCAGGAACACGAAGGCCGATGAAAGCGCCAGCGCGATCCCGAGAAAGATCAGGATCGGCAGGTACTGGGCCAGGTACGAAGTTTGATCGACCAAGGGGCTGACTCGCCTGTTAGGTGTTTGGATCGCGCCCTAGTCCCGGCACCGCACCTGCGCAAGTGGGGTGCACCGCAATAGGAACGGAAACGGCCGTCCTTTTTGGTGGAAATCTGCCCGACGGCATCGGATTTCGCGCCATCGGCTACTTCACTTTCATCTTCAGCGTGCGCCGCGCCGCAGCACCATAGGGCGGCCGCAGCCCCGCCAACCCGGCCACGTCGATCTTCGGCTGGCGATAGACGGCGCGGGCATGGCTGAACGTGCGGAAACCTTCGATCCCGTGGTAACTCCCCATGCCCGATGCGCCCACGCCACCAAAGGGCAGTTCATCCGCCGAAACGTGGAACAGCACGTCGTTGACCGTCACCCCGCCCGAAATCGTGCCGCGCAGCACCTGTTCGCGCTCGCGCCCATCCTCGCCGAAGTAATAGAGGCCGAGCGGCCTGGGATGCGCGTTCACATAATCGATCGCGCGTTCGATGGTGTGATAGGTCATGATCGGCAGCACGGGGCCGAAGATTTCCTCATGCATCACCTGCATCGTATCATTCACGCCGCGCAGGATCGTGAGCGGGAGCTTGTTGCCGTTGCTGGCATCGAAATCCTCTCCGGCCGGATTGACCACGATGGCCTCCGCACCGGCCGCCTGCGCATCGGCCACCAGCGCGGTCAACCGGTCGCGGTGGCGGCGGTTGATGACCGAGGCATAGTCGTCATTGGCCAGCATCGCGGGGTACATGGACGACACGCTGGCCGTCAGCGCCTGGATCACGGCCCCTTCGGCCTCGTGCGGCACCAGCAGGTAATCGGGCGCGAGGCAGATCTGTCCGGCGTTCATCATCTTGCCCAGCGCGATGCGCCCGACAGCACGAGTGATATCGGCACTGCGGCCAAGTATCACCGGCGATTTGCCGCCCAGTTCCAGCGTGACCGGCACGAGGTTCTCCGCCGCCGCGCGCATCACGTGCTTGCCCACGGCGGTCGCCCCGGTGAACAGCAGATGGTCGAACGGCAGTTCACAGAACGACTGGCCGACATCCGCCCCGCCCAGGATCACCGCCACTTCGTCTTCGGGGAAATAGCGCGCGAACAGCTCGGCCATCAGCGCCGATGTGGCGGCGGTGAACTCGCTGGGCTTCAGCATCACGCGGTTGCCCGCCGCCAGCGCCTGCGCCAGCGGCGCGAAGGTGAGGCCGACCGGGAAGTTCCAAGGCGAAACAATGCCGACCACGCCCTTGGGCTCATACCGAACTTCCGCCCGCGCCCCCAGCAGGCCCAGCGGAAATGCCAGCCCACGCCGCTCCGGCTTGCTCCACCGCTTCAGGTTCTTTTGCGACAGGCGGATCATGCTCATCGCGGGCAGCACGTCGCCCAGCATCGACTGATCGAGGCTGCGGTGGCCGAAATCCTCGCTCATCGCGGCGGCCAGCGCCTCGCCATGCTCAATGAGCAGCGCGGCGCAGCGCTCCAACCGGTCATGCCGCAGGCGCAGGGGTTCGGGCCGCGCCGCAGTGAAGGCCGCGCGCTGGCGTTCGAGCAAGGCGCGCATGGGATCTTTTCCGGTCAGGTCCATTGGTCCTCTCGCTCAGGCGAATCCCTGCAGCAGAAACACTGGTAACGCGGCGGCGGCAAGGCAGGTGCCCAGCGGAAGCGCCGTATCGGAGGCAATCTTCCGTCCGGCCAGATGCATGATCCCCGCCGCCAACAGCCCGACAATGCTTGCGCCCAGCAGGCAATGCACCACGCCCAGCGGCCCCAACCACAGCCCGATGGCCCCCATCAACGGCGGATCGCCCCCGCCCATGCCATCGCGCCCACGCGCCCTGCGATAGACGGTCGCCACCAGCCACAACATCCCGAAGCCCAGCGCCCCGCCCGCCAGCGCGACGATCAGCGCGCCGGCATCCGCTGCCACCCAGCTGCGCGCCGCCGCCAGCAACAGCCCGCTGAAGGCCAGCATCCCGGTCAGCACGCGGGGCAGCCACAAGTGCCGCAGATCGAGCAGCGCCAGCAACAGCAATTGCCAGCCCAGCACCATCGTCGCGAGGGGTGGTGCCTGTCCGGCCGCCAACACCGCGATCATCGCGATGGCCGCCGCGCCCAGCTCACACGCGATCTGCCACACCCCGATGGGTGCATCGCAGACCCGGCAGCGACCACGCTGGAGGAACCATGAAACCACCGGCACCAGTTCCTGCACGGTCAGCGCCTTGCCACACGAATCGCAGGCCGAACGCCCGGTCACGATGGAGCGCCCCGCGGGCATCCGTTCCAGCGCCGCTCCGATGAAACTGCCGATGATCGCGCCCAGCACACCGGCTGCCGCCAGTACTGTCCAAAGTCCTATTCCGGGGGCCAAGGCGAACACGTAATCCGTATGCACGCGCACCCTCCTCCTTGCCGTCCGATTGAAAACCATGTCCGACAGGCTTATGTGCACCTGCGAACAAACGGGCGCAGTATGCTGCCGAGCCCGCCGTCCCTACCACAGGAAGAAGACACCGCCATGTCCCAGTTTTCTGCCGCAGACCCCATCGTGATCCTGTCCTATGCCCGCACCCCGATGGGCGCGATGCAGGGCGTTCTGGCTGATGTTTCCGCGACCGAGCTTGGCGCGACGGCGGTGAAGGCCGCTGTGGAGCGCGCAGGCGTGGCACCCGATGCGATCGAGCGCATCTATATGGGCTGTGTGTTGCCGGCCGGACTGGGACAGGCTCCTGCCCGGCAGGCTGCAATCAAGGCGGGCCTGCCCACTTCGGTTCAGGCTACGACCGTGAACAAGGTGTGTGGATCGGGCATGCAGACCGCGATCATGGGTGCCGAGGCGCTCGCTTCGGGCAGCGTCGACCTCGTCGTCACCGGCGGCATGGAAAGCATGACCAACGCGCCTTACCTGCTCAAGAAGCACCGCTCCGGCGCGCGCATCGGCCACGATACCGCCTATGACCACATGTTCCTCGACGGGCTGGAAGACGCCTATGAAGCGGGCCGCGCGATGGGCACCTTCGCGCAGGATACCGCCAACGATTACCAGCTGACGCGGGAGGCGCAGGATGACTACGCCATCGAATCGCTGCGCCGCGCCAATGCCGCCATCGCCGACGGTGCCTTTGCCGACGAAATCGTGCCCGTCACCGTGAAGTCGCGCAGCGGCGAAACCGTGGTCGATACCGACGAAGGCCCCGGCAAGGGCCGCCCGGACAAGATCCCTTCATTGAAGGCCGCCTTCGCCAAGGACGGCACGATCACCGCCGCCTCGTCATCGTCGATCTCGGACGGCGCGGCCGCGATGGTGCTCACCCGCCAGAGCGTCGCCGATGCGCAGGGCCTCGCCCCTGTCGCGCGCATCGTGTCGATGGCCGCCCATGCCCAGGCACCCAAGGATTTCACCACTGCACCCGTCGGTGCGATCCGCTCGGTGCTGAACAAGGCCGGCTGGACGGTGGACGACGTCGACCTGTTCGAAGTGAACGAAGCGTTCGCCTGCGTCGCCATGTTCGCGATGCACGACCTCGGCATCCCGCACGAACAGGTCAACGTCAACGGCGGCGGCACCGCGCTGGGCCACCCCATCGGCGCATCGGGCGCGCGCATCGTCACCACCCTGATCGCTGCGCTGAAGCGTCACGGCAAGAAGCGCGGCGTCGCCAGCCTGTGCATCGGCGGCGGCGAAGCCACCGCGCTGGCGATCGAGCTGGTTTGATCGAGTTTGTGCAAACTCAGCCCACCCCGCTGCGGCTAACTTCACTTCGTTCGGTAAGCCTCGCTCCGCTTCCGTAAACGGGAGTGGCTATCAGCGCTTTCTCCCCCCCTCCCGTTTACGGGAGGGGTCGGGGGTGGGCATCGGCCAAACGCGACCTTCGGAAACCTCAGGGCGCCCCCGCCCCCCACATCGCGGTCTGCGCCACATATCCCTGACGCCCGTCGATATCGACCTTGCACCAGCCGCTGCCGCAATCGCCGATTTTGCCGACCACGCCCGGCGCGGCGCGCCACAGCAGGCGGCCCGAACCGTCCTTGTTCTCGCGGATTTCCGCCACCGATCCTTTGACGATCCCGGTGTGGACCTTGCTCGTCAGGAATTGCTGGAGCACCCAGCCGCGCGCGCCGTCCGGGTCCTGCACCAGCCGCCAGCCGGCCATTTCGCGCAGCACCTTCATGGGCAGGCCCTGTCGCACATAAACCCAGTTGATCCGGTAATCGCGGCCCGGCCCCACGCGCATGTTGGTCTCGGTTTTGCGCAGCGAAACCCAATAGGGGCCCGACTCGTCGCCGGCCGCCTGCGCAGAAAGGCTCGTCCCAAGGGTCAGAGCCACAGCGGTCAGCCCCGCGAATGCCCGTCTCGCCGCAGGTCGCATCACCAAAGCCATCTCGGCCAAACCTCTCATCGTCGTTCACCCGTCCGCATTAATCCGTACAGCATCATGCCCGCAGGGCAACCGCGCGCTTGACCGGCGGCATGGCGAAGGCATAGCCATTGTTCCATCATGCCCCAATCGCACCATCCTTCGCACGCCAGCCCTGCCGACCTTCGGGTAACGCGCCGCGTCGAAGGAAAGCCCCGCGTATTCGTCACGCGCCGACTGCTGCCCGAAACTCAAGGCCGCATGGCCGAACTGTTCGACGTGACGCTGAACGAGGCTGACCGGCCCCTCTCGCATGAAGAACTGGCGGCGGCGATGCAGGGGTGCCACGTCCTCGTCCCCACCGTCACCGACCGGATCGACGCAGACCTGATCGCGCAGGCCGGCCCGCAACTGGGCCTGATTGCCAGCTTTGGCGCGGGCACCGATCATATCGACCTTGCCGCCGCCCGCGCGCGCAAGATCATCGTCACCAACACCCCCGGCGTTTTCACCGACGATACGGCCGACATGGCGATGGCGCTGATCCTATCGGTGGTGCGCCGGCTGAACCACGGCGGCCGCGTTCTACGCGCCGGAAAGTGGGAAGGCTGGGCTCCTTCCGGTCTGCTCGGCCATCGCATCGGCGGCAAGCTGCTGGGCATCGTCGGCATGGGCCGCATCGGCCAGGCGGTGGCGCACCGTGCCCGCGCCTTCGGCCTCACGGTCGTCTATCACAACCGCCACCGCTTGCCCGATGGTCTCGAAAACATGCTCGGCGCGCGGTTCGAACCCGATCTCGACGCCCTGATTGCGCAGGCCGACGTTCTTTCGCTGCACTGCCCCGCCTCGCCCGAAACGCGC
>DAICYJ010000106.1 GCA_027311705.1 Novosphingobium sp.
TGCGCCATCAGCCGGCGCGGTGCGGCAGGTCCAGCCTCACGCAACAAGCGCAGCACCGTGTCTAGATTTGCCCGCGCGCGTTCAGGCTGGCCCAGATTGGCGCTTTGGGGGCTGCCCTGCACTTGCGCCAGCCGCAGCAATCCTTCCGCCGCTTCGACCCGCACGTTGGCGTTCGCCCACTTGCTATCCGCCAGCCTGTCCAGATAATGCTGCGCGGTCTCGGCCACTTCGCGCCGCAAATTCAGCGAATTGGGCTGATGCTCCAGCTGGTCATACAGGGTGTAGAGCAGATAGTGCGCCGTGCCCCGCGCATCGTCGAACCGCGCGGTGGCCTCGATCTTTTCACGTTCGGCCATCCAAAGACCGCCCCCTGCAACACCCGCCAGCAGCACCAGCGCCGATCCCGCCCCTACCGCCTTCCAGTGGCGACCCATGAAAAGCTTCGCGCGGTAGGCAAAGTCGGACGGCCGGGCGGAAACAGGCAAGCACCGCTCCCGCCGGTCCAGGTCGCCCAGCAGTTCGGGAACGCCCTGATACCGCGCCTCCTTGTCGGCGGCACAGGCCTTGGCAACGATGGCCGTCAGGTCCGCGTCGGCGTCGTCGGCGCAAATCACGCCCAGCAGCCGCCCCAGCGCAAACACATCGCCCGCCACCGACGGCGGGCCACCCGAAAGCCGCTCCGGGCTGGCAAAAGCACTGGTCACCGCGCCAGAAAGCACCGCCGCCTCACTCTCGTCGGTCAGCAACCGGGCAATGCCGAAATCGAGCAGGCGCACGCGCCCCTCGCCATCGACAAGAATGTTGGAGGGCTTGAGGTCGCCATGCGCCACCAGCTGGCTGTGCGCATAGTGCACCGCGCGGGCCACTTCGACAAATCGGCGCAAGCGATCGTTCAGTGGTATTCCTGCGCAAGCTTCATCGAACATCGCACCATCGACGAATTCCATTACGAGGCAGGGGCGGCCATCTGGAGTCACCCCGCCATCGATCAGCCGCGCGATGCCGGGATGCTCCAGCCGGGCTAGAATGCGCCGTTCTGCGGCAAAGGCTTCGGCCGCCCGCGCCTGTAATCGCGCCTGGATGAACTTGATGGCCACTCGCTGTTCGAACAGGCCGTCGTCGCGGCGGCCTTCCCACACTTCGCCCATTCCGCCCGCGCCGATCTTCGCGACGATCGCAAACGGACCGAACCGGTCGGGCGGCACCAACCCAACTTCGTCCTGAGCCTCCGGAATTTCGGTCGGCATCGATCCGCGCGCCGCACCGGCCCGTTCCAAGCTTTCCACCCGCGCGATCACCGCCGCGCTCTCGTTCTTCAGCAGACGTGCGCGAAATCGCGCGTTTCCGGGATGCGCCACTAACCGTTCCAGCAGGGCCAGCGCGCGCAGTTCGTTGGCGGCTCCGGTCCCGCTCATGCGTGCTCCAACCGCTCCAGCAGCCACAGACGGGCTGCCTGCCATCGCCGCAAAACGGTGCGGTGCGAAAGCCCGGTCGCCTCCACCGTCTCCGCCACCGACAGCCCCAGCATGAACCGCAGTTCCACGATCTGCGCATATTCAGCCGAAAGCTCGGCCAGATCGGCAAGCGCCCGATCCAGATCCTCGATATTGATCAGCCGGTCCTTGGGATCTTCGGGCAGGACTGTCATCATCGCCAGCGACTGGCGCTTCTTGGCACTGCCCTTGCGCGCCTCATCGATCAGCACCTGCCGCATCGTCCGCGCAGCATACGCCAGCATGTGCCCTTGCCCGCTCACTTGCGACAGGTTGGACCGCAGCAGCCGAATGGCGGCTTCATTGGCCAGTTCCGTTGGCTGGATCACTTGCGCCACGCCATCGTTCAGCAGGATGCGGCGGGCCATGCGCCGCATGTCGCTGTAGCAGGCATTCAGCAGTTCGGACGGAATTTCGCTCAACGCAGTGGTCCGCTATCTGGCGTCCGATGCCGGCCCCGCCTGCTCAATCCCCCAGCGGCACGCCCGGCAGCATCTTGGCGGTGCGGATGGTCAGCGAAGTTTTCACGCTGGCTACGTTGGGCGCGGGCGTCAGCTTGCTGGTCAGGAATTCCTGAAAGCTTTGCAGATCCTTGCTGACGATCTTGAGGATGAAGTCGATCTCGCCGTTCAGCATGTGGCACTCGCGCACTTCGGGCAGCAGGCGCATGTGGTCTTCGAACTGGCGGAGCGATTCCTCGGCCTGGCTTTTCAGGCTGACGAGGGCGAAGACGGTGATGGCGAAGCCGAGCTTGGATGCATCCAGTTCGGCGTGATACCCCTTGATCACGCCTTCTTCTTCCAGCGCGCGCACCCGGCGCAGACAGGGCGGCGCGGTGAGGCCGACGCGCTGCGCCAGTTCCACGTTGGTCACGCGGCCCTCATCCTGCAATTCGGCAAGGAGCCGCCTGTCGATCCCGTCCAAAGTCGCCATTTCCGTCGCTATCCCGATTGTCTGTCTGCCAGGAAACCAAGGACGGATGGCCGACACTCCGGCAACTTTCCACACCTTTTACACCGGCAAACGATAATTTAATTGTTTCATATCGCAATCGTCCCACAATGCAACGCAATCAAGCGCAACCCGATCATTCGTACCCTTTTCCATAGCGCCCAATTTGTTAGGGGTTGCACATCTACCACCCGCGCCCCGCGCCGGGGCAATTTGGAGCACGCATGATCGTCGACGACCGCCTTGAAACCGTGCTGCGCACCGTCGCGGCCGGAAAGGCGGGCATCCGGACCAAGTATCGCCAGCTGGCCGATCTGCTCGGCCGGACGTCGGCGCATGCCTGGGGCGGCGAACATCATGCGGCGCTGGGCCACCTTGATTCTCTGCACGAGGAACTGGGCGATGCCGAAAGCGCGGTCCTGCTGCGTTCCTGCGCGGTGCGCTCGCCGATCCTGGTCGAACACTTCGCCCATCGCGGCCCGAAGGTGGCGCTAGCCGCCATCGCCCATGCGCGGCTGAGCGAAGACGAATGGCTGGCGCTCGTGCCTGCGCTGCCGGTGCAGGCACGCGGCTTTTTGCGCCATCGCAGCGATCTGGGCAGTAATGTGGAGCGCCTGCTCGAACGGCTGGGCATCGACGATTTCCAGTTGCCGTTGCCCGAAGGCTATGTCGCCACCGAAATCGTGGCCGAAGTACCGCGTCGTTCCGCGACCATCACCGCGCTGCCGGTGCCCGAACCGACAGTGCCCGAATCCTCCGCTCCCGACCGGCGTGAGCCAATCGGTGCCATCGTTCGCCGCATTGAGGCGTTCCGCCGCAACCGCGATGCACAAGTGATCGCAGCCGCCGACGCCGAACAATCACGCCTGCCCTTTGCAGAGGAGCCAGCGCCGCCCGCGCCCGCGGTCTCCGCCATCGATGTCCGCATCGATTCCGAAGGCACCATCACCGGAGCTGAGGCAAGCTACGCGGCCATGATTGTCGGCCACCGCCCTTTCACCGGCGATCTCGACGCCCCGGCGACCTGCGATGCCGAAACGCTGCGCGCAGTGCGCGCCCGCCTGCCGGTCGAGGCAGGGTTGGTGACACTGGAAGGCGCGGCCGAGATTGCCGGCCCTTGGCGCATCGACGCGGTGCCGCAGTTCGCCCGCGAAGGCGGCCATTTCCTCGGCTACAACGCGCGCCTGCGCCGTCCGCAGGCCGCGCCTGCCGTTGCTCCGGCAAACGACGACGACAGCGACCGCAGCGCCGATCGCCTGCGCCAGTTGCTCCACGAACTGCGCACGCCGATCAACGCGATCCAGGGCTTTGCCGAACTGATCCAGCAGCAGCTGTTCGGCGCGACACCGCACCAGTACCGCAGCCTTGCCGCCAGCATCGCATCGGACGCGGCGCGGATGCTGGCGGGGTTCGAGGAAGTGGAACGGCTGGTGAAGCTGGAGACCGGCCTGATCGATGGCAACAATGGTGAGGCCGATCTTTCGGCAATCCTGCTGCGGCTGGTCGAGCAGCTCGAACCCGTCATCGGCCCCCGCGAAGTGAAGCTTCGTTGCCGCGTACCGGACGGCCAGGTGCTGGTAGGTGTCGCTCAGGCAGAGCTGGAGCGCACCATGTGGCGCATGCTTTCGGTCATCGCCAGCGCTGCCGCGCCGGGCGAACGGCTTACCATCGCGCTGGACATCGGCGCCGGTTATGCGCGGCTGGTGCTGCCCCTGCCCGCATCGCTCGCCATGCGCGAAGACGCCGCCCTGTTCGCGCCCGACGGGGGGCGCGGCGCGGCAATGCCGGCGTCGTCCATGCTGGGCAGCGGTTTCGCGCTGCGCCTCGCTGCCGCCGAAGTGCGCGCGGCGGGCGGCGTGCTGGCGCGAAACGGCGCACGCATCAGCGTCGACCTCCCGCTCTTGACCGAACCGCGACAGCCACTTAGCCAAGGCCGCAGCCCTGCGGGCATCGCGCGCTAAGGGGCAAGGAAACAGCGACTTGACCAAGCCGAATATTCTCGACGTCCCGGCAGGCGAGGACTTTGTCCGCTTTGCGCCCGGCTTCGGCCAGCGGTTCATCGTAACCGTAGATACCGAAGAGGAGTTCGACTGGTCCAAGCCGTTCGAACGCACCGGCCACGGGCTGTCGCACGTACCACGCCTC
The DNA here is from genome assembly GCA_027311705.1 of Novosphingobium sp. GTDB lineage: Bacteria > Pseudomonadota > Alphaproteobacteria > Sphingomonadales > Sphingomonadaceae > Novosphingobium. The sequence continues at coordinate 4,590 of DAICYJ010000106.1, forward strand.
GCCAAGTTCCAGCAGTTCTGCGAAGGGTTCGGGATCTGCCCGGTTTATCTGATCGACTATCCCATCGCCAGCGATCCGCAGGCAGTGGAGGCCCTGGGCCGCGCCGTGGCCGAAGGGCGCGCCGAAATCGGCGTGCAGTTGCACCCGTGGGTCAGCCCGCCACATGATGAAGAAATCAACGTTCACAATAGCTTCTCCGGCAATCTTCCTTCCGATCTGGAACGCGCCAAGTTCCGCAAGCTGCGCGATACGATCGAGGAAGCGTTCGGCACCCCGCCGCTGATCTACCGCGCCGGCCGCTATGGCGTGGGGCAAACGACCGCCAAGATCCTGACCGAATGTTCGATCGCGATCGATACCTCGGTGCGCGCGCGGTTCGATTACAGCGCCAGCGGTGGCCCCAATTTCCGCGACTTTCCGGTGCAGCCATGGTGGATCGACAAGCGTCAGGGCCTGATGGAACTGCCGCTGACAACGGTGTTCTGGGGCATGCTGCGCCAGCAGGGCCATCTGCTTTATCCCGCGCTGTGGCGCGTGCCCCGGCTGCGCGGCCTGCTGGCGCGGGCGGGCGTGCTCGAGCGCATCCCGCTGACCCCTGAAGGCGTGAGCACCGAAGAGGCGATCAAGGGTATCGACATCGCGCTCGACGACGGGCTGCCGGTGCTGGTCTTCTCGTTCCACAGCCCGTCGCTGCGCCCCGGCCACACCCCCTATGTGCGCGACGAGGATGAACTGGACCAGCTATACGACTGGTGGCGCTCCATTTTCGGCTACCTCGCCCAGCGCCAGATCGCACCCACCACGGTGCGCGAGATCATGGCATCGGCACAAGTATGACGCTGCGCGCTTGCCAACGATTTTTTCGGGCACTAACGCGGGCCGCACAAGTCAACTGATAGTGGGCCTGTAGCTCAGCGGTTAGAGCTGGCCGCTCATAACGGCTAGGTCGCGGGTTCGAATCCTGCCGGGCCCACCACTATTTGACCGAGGCAAGGATTGCCTCCGCCGCAACTGGGCGATCGGCTTCCAACCGCTCGGAATAACGGTCCACTAACTGGTTGGCGTGCGGGCGCAGCAGCACGGTGAAGCGGACCAGTTCCTCCATCACATCGACGATTCGGTCGTAATAGGCCGAAGGCTTCATCCGGCCAGCGTCGTCGAATTCCTCGAAGGCCTTGGCCACGCTCGACTGGTTGGGCACCGTGAACATCCGCATCCAGCGGCCCAGCAGACGCAAGGTGTTGACGCTGTTGAACGATTGCGATCCGGCGCTCACCTGCATGACAGCCAGCGTGCGACCTTGGGTGGGGCGCATACCCTTGAATGCCAGCGGCAGGTGGTCGATCTGCGCTTTCATGATGCCGGTGATTTGACCGTGCCGTTCGGGGCTGCACCACACCTGCCCTTCGGACCACAGCGACAATTGCCGCAATTCGTGCACCGCCGGGTGATCATCGCCTGCTATCTGGTCGGGCAGAGGAAGGTCGGCGGGGTCGAAAATGCGCGTTTCGCAGCCGAACCACCGCAGCAGCCGCGCTGATTCCTCCACCGCCAGGCGCGAATAGGACCGGTCGCGCAGCGAGCCATACAACAGCAGGATGCGGGGCGGTGGATCGAGCGGCCCCAGCCCCAGCGCGGGCCGTGCGTGCGCGTATTCGCGCTTGAGCGCAGGCAACACATCTGCATCGGCGAGCGGACGCAGGCGGGTGAACGGGGGTTGGATCACGCCACCTCGCCCCGCGCCGGTGCGTCGAACAGAAAATCGGCGACCAGCCACCCGGCCAGCGCCCCGGCAAGCTGCGCGGCGATGAAGCCTGGCACGTCGTGTGGGGCAATGCCGGCGAAGGTATCGCTCAGAGAGCGGGCGATGGTGATGGCGGGGTTGGCGAAACTGGTGGACGAAGTGAACCAGTAGGCCGCGACGATATAGAGGGCGACGGCAGTCGGCACTGCCTGCGGGCGGTGGCGCACTGTGCCAATGATCGTGAGCAGCAGGCCGAAGGTAGCGACGAATTCGCCTGTCCACTGGCCCGGCCCGGTGCGTGCCTTGTGGGAAAACTCGATGATTGGCAGCGCGAACATCGCGTGCGCCGTCCACACCCCGGCAATGCCGCCCGCCAATTGCGCCGCCACATGACCAACGGCCTGCGCCGTACCGATATCGCTGCGCAGCCGCATCACAAGAGTGACCGCCGGATTGAAATGCGCGCCCGAAATCGCGCCCAGCATGGTGATCAGCACATACAGCATCGCCCCGGTCGCCACGGTATTGCCCAGCAAGGCGATCGCATCGTTTCCGCCCGAAAGATTCTGCGCCATGATGCCCGACCCTACGACCGTGGCAAACAGGAAGAAGCTGCCCAGCGCCTCGGCGACGAAGGCGTGCTTCACTCCGCCCCCTCCATCCGACCGATCTCGCCCAGCGCGTCGGCCAGCCGTTTCGGATCCATCACTTCGAAATTCAGCGCGAGCAGCGCATGAACGCGCGCCGCGAGCAATTGCCAGGTTTCCTCGAACGCCGCGTCCACCGCCGCCTCGCTTCCGGTCACGTCGGCAGGATCTGCCAGTCCCCAGTGAGCCTTGATCGGCGCGCCCATGAACACCGGGCAGGCTTCCTGCGCGGCATTGCCGCAAACCGTGATCGCGATATCGATGCGCGGTGCGTTTGGCCCGGTGAATTCGTCCCAGCTTTTGGAACGGAAATCGGCGGTATCGATCCCTCGCCGAACCAGCAGCCGCAAGGCACCGGGATGCGGCACGCCCTTGGGCTTGCTGCCCGCGCTGAAGGCACGCACGCGGCCATGGCCCAGCAGGTTGAGCATGGCCTCGCCTAAAATCGAGCGGGCAGAATTGCCCGTACACAGCACGAGCACGTTCACCGGTTGGTCCCCCATGTCACTTCATTCCTTCGATTTTTTTGGTCAGGCAACGTCGCGGCCAGCCTCGCTGGCGGGTGCACAGGACACGTCCGGCAAGCATGGTGCCCCATTGCAGCAATTCTCGGTAAGGTAGCCCATCAACCCGTTCATCAGGGCATAGTCGGCGCTGTAGATGATCGAGCGGCCCTGCCGCCGCTGAGTCACCAATCCGGCGTGGGCCAATTGCGCCAGATGAAAACTCATCGACGACGCGGGCACGCCCAGCCCTTCCGCCAGCGCGCCGGCAGGCAAGCCCGCTTCCCCCGCCTGCACAAGCAAGCGATAGGCGGCGAGGCGATGCTCCTGCGCCAACGCGCCCAGCGCACGCACAACGTCTGCGGATTGCATCGACCTTACCATGATTCGATAAATATCGAATTATCGAATTGAGCGCAACCCGTTCAGCAGGCCGCCGTCGATCCGGTCCGCTTCAAGGCTGGCGACCGGCCAGGCACAATAATCCGCCGCATAATAGGCACTTGGCCGATGGTTGCCCGAAACGCCCACCCCGCCAAACGGCGCGGCGGACGAAGCGCCTGTCGTCGGCCGGTTCCAGTTGACGACGCCCGCGCGCGATAAGGCCCAAAACCGTTCGTACAGCGCCGCGTCACCGCCGATCAGGCTGGCGGCAAGGCCATAGCGCGTGGCGTTCGCGGCCTGCATCGCGGCGTCGAAATCGGCGACCCGGATCACCTGCAGCACCGGGCCAAAAATCTCCTCATCCGGCGCAGGCAGGCCGGTGACGTCAACCATCGCGGGCGACAGCAGCGGCGTGCCTTCGCGCAGACGCTCCAGCGGCAGGATCACCTTGCCGCCCATATCGACCAGCCCCTGCCACGCCTGTTCCACCTTGGTTGCGGCGTTCAGATCGACCACCGGTCCCATCCACGGCGCCGGATCTTCGAACGGACCGCCCGCGATGAGCCGCCGCGCCAGCGCCGCCACCGCCCGAACCAGCGCTTCGCCACTCGGCCCTACGATCAGCCGCCTTGCGCAAGTGCAGCGCTGCCCAGCGGAAATGAACGCCGATTGCACCACCAGCGACGCGGCCTGTTCGATATCCGCATCCGCCACATCCCACGCGATCAACGGATTGTGGCCGCCGGTCTCGATGGCCAGAATGCGGTCTGGCCGATCCGCAAAGGCGCGGTGCAGCGCGACGCCGGTGTTCGACGATCCGGTGAACAGAAGTCCGTCGATCCCCGGATGGCTGGCCAGTGCCCGCCCGGTATCGGCGCGCCCCTGCGCCAGCACGAGCAGCCCCTGCGGCAGCCCCGCCTCTTGCCACAGGCCGACCATGAATTCGCCCGATGCCGGCGTCAGTTCGGAAGGTTTGAACACCACGGCATTGCCCGCCAGCAGCGCGGGCACGATGTGGCCGTTGGGCAGGTGCGCAGGGAAATTGTACGGACCCAGCACGGCCAGCACGCCGTGCGGCTTGTGCCGCAGCACTTGCCGGATGCCGCCCGCATCGCCGCTGCGCTGCCCGGCCCGCTCTGCTTGCGCGGTAATGGAAATGGCGACCTTGGCGGCGACCGTGCCCACTTCGCCGCGCGCCTCCCACAAGGGCTTGCCCGTTTCGCGCGCGATAATTGCAGCAAATTCCTCGGCCCGCGCCTTCACGATTTCGGCATAGCGGGTGGCGACGGCGATCCGGCCTTCCAGCGGCGTCAACGCCCAAGAGGCCTGCGCTGCGCGGGCAGCGGCGACGGCGGCGTCGACATCGGCATCCTGCCCCTGCCACACGATATCGCCCGTCATTGGGTCCGTGGATGTCCAGGTGCTCATGCCGTCTCCTCTCGCATCCGGCCGTGCGCCGGCAGCATCAGATGTGGAGACGGCGCGGCAAGGCGTCAACATCAGCCGGATTGCCCGCCCATGCGTCGCCTAGATTTCCAGCTGGCTTCCCAGTTCGATCACCCGGTTGGTCGGCAGCTTGAAGAACTGCATTGCGCTTTCGGCGTTGCGCACCATCCAGGCGAACAGCTTTTTGCGCCAGATCGCCATGCCGGGGCGGTGCGATGCAATCAGGGTCTGGCGGGCGAGGAAGTAGCTCGTTTCCATCGGGCGGAACGGCCCGCCCGCGCGCTGTTCGGCTGCCAGTTCGGCCGGAATGTCGACTTCGTCCATAAACCCGTAATGGAGCACGATGCGGTAGAAGCCCTGCCCCATATCCTCCACCTCGCGGCGCGTTTCGGGCGCAACATGCGGCACGCCTTCGGTTGTAACAGTCAGGATGGCGACGCGTTGGTGCAGGATATGGTTGTGCTTCAGGTTGTGCAGCAAGGCCGGGGGGATGCCCTCGGTCGTGGAGGCCAGAAACACCGCGCTGCCGGAAACGCGGCGCACCTTTTCGCCGACCGATTTCAGGAACAGATCGATGGGCATGGCATCTTCTTCAAGCCGCTCACGCACCAACCGGCGCCCGGTCGCCCAAGTGGTGAGGATGGTGAAGGTGATTGCGGCCACCAGCAGCGGGAACCAGCCGCCATCGGGAATTTTCGTGGCGTTCGAGGCGAAGTACAGGCCGTCCACGATCAGGAATGATCCGGTGACCAGCCCTGCCACCAGCGGGTGCCATTTCCACACCGCGAAGGTGAGAACGCCCAGCATGCAAGCGGTGATGAACATCGTGCCGGTCACCGCGATGCCATAGGCGGCGGCGAGGTTGGTCGAACTGCGGAAACCCAGCACAAGCATGATCACAAGGACCAGCAGACCCCAGTTTACCAGCGGCACGTAGATCTGCCCAGCGGCCTTGGCGCTGGTGTGGAGGATCTTGAGCCGGGGCAGGAACCCCAGTTGAACGGCTTGCTGCGAGACCGAAAAGGCGCCCGAAATGACCGCCTGGCTGGCGATGATGGTGGCCATCGTCGCCAGGATCACCAGCGGCAGCCGCGCCCATTCGGGGGCAAGGAAGAAGAAGGGGTTTTCGGCCGCGGCCGGATTTTTCAGCAGCAGGGCGGATTGGCCGAGATAGTTGACCAGCAGGCACGGGAAAGCGATGTAGAGCCAACCGATCATGATTGCCTTTCGCCCGAAATGGCCCATGTCGGCATAGAGCGCTTCAGCCCCCGTCACCGCCAGCACGACCGAGCCGAGCGCCAGGAACGCCAGCTTGGGATCGATCAGGAAAAATTCGACCGCGTAGTGCGGAGAAAGCGCCCACAGCACTTCGGGGGCCTGCACGATGTTCACGAGCCCGAGGACGGCGAGCACGATAAAATAGACGATCATCACCGGCCCGAACAACTTGCCTACAGCATCGGTGCCGCGCGACTGGATCGCGAACAAGCCCACCAGGATGCCGATCGAAAGCGGCAGCACCCAGCGGGCAAAGCCCTCGTTCACGATGGTCAGGCCCTCAACCGCCGACAGGACCGAGATGGCCGGTGTGATGATCGCATCGCCATAGAACAGCGCCGTGGCGATCACGCCGAGCATCGCAACCACCGGGCTCCAGCGGTTGTGCCCCAGCTTTCGACCGATCAGCGCGAGCAGCGCCAGGCTGCCGCCCTCGCCCTTGTTGTCCGCCCGCAGGATCACGAAGACATATTTGAGCGTGACGATCAGCATCATCGTCCAGAAGATCAGCGACAGCACACCGTAGATATGCGCCGGATCGACCGCCAGCGGATGATGGCCGACGAAGCTTTCCTTCAGGGCATAGAGCGGCGACGTGCCGATATCGCCGAAAACGACGCCGAGAGCGCCGATCGCCAGCGTCGAAACGCTTTCGCTGTGCGCGTGTTGCCCTTGTTCGTTGCTCATAAGATCCGCGCCTAGGCGCGTGCGCGTGAAGCTGCCACGGCTTTTACGAAACCTTTATGGCGCAGCCCGAATTCCCCGTGGAACCTTAACGCCCCGAAGGCCCACATCAGGGACCGCATATGCCATGCGGGAGCCTGTCCATGTATCGCTATCTCGATCGTTTGCGCCGCGGAGAACGCTGGTGGGCGGCCGAGCTTGCGCTGCGTATCGCCGGACTGGCGCTGCTGGGCGGTTGCTACCGGCTCGGCTTGCTGTCGCATCGCCTCTCCACCGCGCAGCCTTCGCACGTCGCCACACTGGGCGAGTTTGCCATCTGCGCCGCCACTTTCGTGTCGCTCACGTGCGGGCTTGCCCTGACTTTCGAAGGGCCGGGCCTGTTCCGCTTTGTACCCGTTCCCACGCACAGCGCCTATTTTCCAAGGGATTGATTGCCATGACGGATATCACCTGGCTCGCCGTGCTCGGCGGCCTTTTCCTCCTGACGCTGGCGTTCGTTCGCCTGTGCGAAAAAGCTTGAGGCCCGGACCATGACCCTTTCGCTCACGCTCGCCGGTATCACCGCTGCGGGTCTTCTCGTCTATCTGATTGCCGTGCGCGTGCGGCCTGAACGTTTCTGAGCCGGAGGCTGGCATGACAATCGAAGGCTGGACGCTCATCGTCCTGTTCACCGCGCTCACCGTGGCCCTTGCAAAGCCGGTGGGACTATACCTTTCCGCGCTTTACGAAGGCCGTCGTACGCCGCTGCACGCCGTGCTCGGGCCGCTGGAACGCGGCTTCTATCGCCTTGGCGGGATCGATCCGGCCAAGGAGCAGGGCTGGCGAAGCTATGCCGTGCAGATGCTGGTGTTCCAGCTGGTGCTCACCGTGTTCACTTACGCCTTGCTGCGCCTCCAGTCCGTGCTCCCGCTCAATCCGCGTGGGCTGGCAGACGTGGGCGGCGACGGCGCCATGAATACGGCGATCGCGTTCGTCACCAACACCAACTGGCAGTGGTATGCCGGCGAAGGGACGATGAGCAACCTCAGCCAGATGCTGGCGCTCACCATCCATAACTTCCTTTCGGCTGCGACCGGCATCGCCATCGCCTTCGCCCTGTTCCGGGGTTTTGCCCGCCGCGAAACGGCGACCATCGGCAACTTCTGGGCCGATTGCACACGGGTGACGCTGTACCTGCTGCTGCCGGCCTGCGCCATTTACGCGCTGTTTCTGGTGGCCAGCGGCGTGCCGCAGACACTCGCCTCCAGCATTGACTTGACCACGCTCGAGGGCGCGAAGCAGACGCTGGTGCTCGGCCCGGTGGCCAGCGAGGAAGCGATCAAGATGCTCGGCACAAATGGTGGCGGCTTCTTTAACGCTAACAGCGCCCATCCCTTCGAGAACCCGACCGCGCTGACCAATCTTGTCCAGATGCTGTCGATCTTCGCGATTGGATCGGGCTTGACCTATTGCTTCGGCAAGGCCGTGGGCAACACGCGGCAGGGCTGGGCCATCCTTTCTGCGATGATGATCCTGTTCCTTGCGGGCGTGAGCGTTACCTATTGGCAGGAAGCGGCAGGCAATCCCGTGCTCCACCAGCTCGGCGTCGCGGGCGGCAATATGGAGGGCAAGGAAGTCCGCTTCGGCATTGCCGCCAGCGCCCTGTTCTCGGTCGTGACGACAGCGGCATCGTGCGGCGCGGTCAACGCTATGCATGACAGCTTTACGGCGCTGGGCGGCATGATCCCGCTGTTCAACATGCAGCTTGGCGAGATCGTCGTCGGCGGCGTGGGGGCCGGCATCTACGGGTTCCTGCTGTTCGCCTTGCTGGCGGTGTTCATCGCCGGGCTGATGGTCGGCCGCACTCCCGAATATGTGGGCAAGAAGATAGAGGCGAAGGAGGTCAAACTGGCGGTTCTCGCGATTGCCGTCCTGCCGCTGTGCATCCTGGGCTTCACGGCGCTGAGCGCGGTTCTGCCCGCAGGCCTTGCCGGCCCGCTCAACAAGGGGCCGCACGGGTTCACCGAGATCCTCTATGCCTATGCGTCCGGCACCGGCAACAACGGTTCAGCCTTTGCCGGGCTGACGGCGGGTACGCCGTTCTACAACGGCCTGCTTTCGGTTTCGATGTGGATCGGCCGGTTCTTCATGATCGTGCCCGCGCTGGCCATCGCCGGAAGCCTGGCGTCCAAGAAGTACACGCCGGAAACCGCCGGCTCGTTCCCGACCACCGGTCCGCTGTGGATCGGCCTGCTGGTGGGGATCATCCTGATCGTCGGCGGCCTCACTTTCCTTCCCAGCCTCGCACTTGGCCCGATCGCAGATCATCTCGCGATGATCTCCGGCCAGCTGTTCTGAGGGGAGCTACAACCATGACCACATCTTCCACGCAGATCCCAACGTCGATGTTTTCGGCAAAGCTGGTCATCCCGGCCATCGGAGACGCATTCCGCAAGCTCAACCCGGCAGCACTGGTGAAGAACCCGGTTCTGTTCACCACTGCCGTTGTCGCCCTGCTGCTCACCGTGCTGCTGATCGTGGGCGGCGAACCGCTCCCGCTGGGCTTTCAGGCGCAGCTGATCGTTTGGCTGTGGCTTACCGTGCTATTCGGCACTTTTGCCGAAGCGCTGGCCGAAGGGCGCGGCCGCGCGCAGGCGGCATCGTTGCGCGCCACCAAAAGCGACCTTTCGGCCCGCCTTCCCGATGGCCAGATCGTGTCCGCTTCGCAGCTCAAGCGCGGGGACGAAGTGCTGGTGGAAACCGGCGACCTGATCCCGGCCGATGGCGAAGTGATCCAGGGCGTCGCCTCGGTGAATGAAGCGGCCATCACCGGCGAGAGCGCGCCGGTAATCCGCGAGGCGGGCGGCGACCGTTCCGCCGTCACCGCAGGCACGCGGGTCATCTCGGATTCGATCCGGGTGCGCGTAACTCAGGAACCCGGCCAAGGCTTTCTCGACCGCATGATCGCGCTGGTCGAAGGGGCCGAGCGCCAGAAGACCCCGAACGAAATCGCGCTCACCATCCTGCTGGTGGGGCTGACGATCATCTTCCTGATCGCGGTGGCGACCATCCCGTCGTTCGCCAGTTATGCCGGTGGCCATATACCGGTGGCGGTGCTCGCCGCGCTGCTCATCACCCTGATCCCCACGACAATCGCCGCGCTGCTTTCGGCCATCGGCATTGCCGGGATGGACCGCCTTGTGCGGTTCAACGTGCTGGCGAAATCCGGCCGCGCGGTAGAGGCGGCGGGTGACGTCGACGTGCTGCTGCTCGACAAGACCGGCACGATCACCATCGGTGACCGGCAGGCCAGCGAGTTTCGCGCCCTCGGCGGCGTGCAGGTCGGCACGCTGGCGCGGGCGGCCATGATGGCGAGCCTCGCCGATGAAACGCCCGAAGGCCGTTCGGTCGTCGTGCTCGCTCGCGAAAAGTTCGGCATCACGTTAACCGCCCTGCCCGCTGATGCCGAAGTCATCCCGTTCACGGCTCAGACCCGGATTTCCGGTGTACGGACCGACGGCGGGCTCGTGCAGAAAGGCGCGGTCGACGCCATCCTGCGCGCCAATCCCGAAGCCGCTTCGGGAATGCCGGCGGCCGAACTGCGCCGTGTTTCCGAAGACATTGCCCGATCCGGCCAGACCCCGCTCGCGGTGGCGCAAGATGGTCGCCTGCTGGGCGTCATCGCGCTCAAGGACGTGATCAAGGCCGGCGTGCGCGAACGCTTCACCGAACTGCGCCGAATGGGCATCCGCACCGTGATGATCACCGGCGACAACCCGCTGACCGCCGCCTCCATCGCCGCCGAAGCGGGGGTTGACGATTTCCTGGCGGAGGCCACCCCCGAGGACAAGCTGGCCCTGATCCGCAAGGAACAGCAGGGCGGAAAGCTCGTCGCCATGTGCGGCGATGGCACCAACGATGCCCCTGCCCTCGCGCAGGCCGATGTCGGCGTGGCCATGAACACCGGCACGCAGGCCGCGCGCGAGGCGGGCAACATGGTCGATCTCGACAGCGACCCGACCAAGCTTATCGAGATCGTCGGCCTCGGCAAGCAGCTGCTGATGACCCGTGGCGCGCTCACGACTTTTTCAGTGGCGAACGACGTGGCGAAGTATTTCGCCATCATTCCCGCGATGTTCGTGGTGCTCTATCCTGGGCTTGGCGTGCTCAACGTGATGAAACTGGCATCGCCCGAAAGTGCGATCCTGTCCGCGATCATCTTCAACGCGCTGATCATTCCCGCACTGGTGCCGCTGGCGCTCAAAGGCGTCGCATACCGGCCCATGGGTGCAGGCCCGCTGCTGGCCCGCAACCTTGCCGTCTACGGCCTCGGCGGCCTGATCGCACCGTTCATCGGCATCAAGGCCATCGACCTCGCCGTCACCAGCCTCCACCTCGTTTGAGGATCAAGACCATGACCAAGGATATCGTGTCCTCGCTTCGCCCCGCACTGGTGCTGACCGGGCTGTTCGCCCTGCTGCTGGGCCTTGTCTACCCGCTGGCGCTGACGGGTGTTTCCCAGCTGTTGTTTCCCGCCGCCGCCAATGGCAGCCTGATCGAAAGGGGAGGAACCATCATCGGTTCGCGCCTGATCGGCCAGGGATTTGCCGGGCCGACCTATTTCCACCCCCGCCCTTCCGCCGCCGGAAAGGGCTATGACGCCACCGCGTCGGCAGGCTCCAATCTCGGTCCCACCAGCCAAGTTCTTGCAGACCGCATCAAGGCCGACACAGCCGCGCTTCGCACTTCACCGGGGACTCTCGTTCCACCTGACCTGGTGACCACTTCCGCATCGGGGCTCGACCCCCATGTCAGCCCCGATGCGGCCTATTTTCAGGTGGCCCGCGTTGCCGCGGCCCGCGGTCTGGCCGAAACTGCAGTCCGCAAGCTGGTTGCAGACCATGTGGCTGGGCCGGCTCTCGGATTTCTGGGCGAACCGCGTGTGAATGTCCTCGAACTCAATCTTGCACTCGACAGCATGTGGCCTGCGGGCGCAAACCGGACCCGATGAACGAAGCCCGGCCCGACCCCGATGCCCTGCTGCGCGCCGCAACGCGGGAAGGAAAAGGCCGCCTCAAGGTTTTTCTTGGGGCGGCTCCGGGCGTTGGCAAAACGTATGAAATGCTCACCGACGCTGCGGCCCGGCGCGATGCCGGGCTCGATGCGGTTATTGGCGTCGTCGAGACCCACGGTCGGCGCGAGACCGAAGCCAAGGTCCATGGTTTCGAGATAGTCCCGCGCAAACCGGTCGAATATCAGGGCCATGTTCTGGGCGAGATGGACATCGACGCCATCCTCCAGCGCAGGCCGGGCCTCGTCCTCGTCGACGAATTGGCCCACACCAACGCTCCCGGCAGCCGCCACGACAAGCGCTATCAGGATGTCGAGGAACTGATCGCGGCGGGCATCGACGTCTACTCGACGCTCAACATTCAGCACCTTGAAAGCCTGAACGACCTGATCGCCTCGTTCACAAAGGTGCGCGTACGCGAAACGCTGCCCGATCGCGTGATCGAGCACGCCGAGATCGAGATTGTCGACATCCCGCCCGACGAACTGATCGAGCGGTTGCGCGAAGGCAAGGTCTACGTCCCCGACGAGGCATCGCGGGCGCTGGGCCACTTCTTCTCAAAATCGAACTTGTCCGCCCTGCGTGAACTTGCCTTGCGCCGCGCCGCACAGGCCGTCGATGCGCAGATGCTCGATTACATGCGCGCCAATGCGGTGGGCGGGGTTTGGGCGGTGAACGACCGTCTGGTCGTCGCCATCAGCGAACAACCCGGAGCACCGGAACTTGTCCGCGCGTCCAAGCGTCTGGCCGATGCGCTGCGTTCGCCGTGGACGGCCGTTCACATCGAAACCCCGCGCAGCCGGGCGCTTGGCAACAGCGAAAACACCCAGCTTGCCGAAACCATGCATCTGGCCGCGCAGCTTGGCGCCCATGTCGCCACCGTGCCCGCAGAAACGGTTCTCGACGGGCTGAAACGCTTTGCCGTCGAAGCGCGCGCGACCCAGCTCATCGTCGGCAAGTCGATGCGATCGCGCTGGTTCGAATTGCGCCACGGCTCAATCGTCGATCAGCTCGTGCGCCAGACACCGGGCCTCGCCGTCCACGTCCTCCCGCTGGGCGCGGCGGTGACGAAGCGCCAGTTTCGCACCGAGCGCAAGACCGGCGCGTGGGGCAGCCTGAAGGGTTACCTTGTTTCGCTCGGCCTGATCGTGCTGGTGACTGTCCTGGGGCTGTTGATCTTTGCGGGCGGAAATATCACCAATATCGGGCTGCTGTTCCTCATCCCGGTCATGGTCGCCGCAACCCGCTTCGGCCTTCGCACCGGCATCGTGACCAGCCTAGCTTCGTCGCTCGCCTACAACTTCTTCTTCATTCCGCCGACCAACACCTTCACCATCGAAGACCCGCAGAATATCATCACCGTGCTGGTCCTGCTCGGCGTTGCGATCACCGGCAGCCAGCTGGCGGCGCGCGTGCGCGATCAGGCCCTGCTGGCACAGGCCAGTTCCGCCCAGAACAGCTCGCTGGCGGGGTTCGCGCGGCAGTTGACCGGGATCAGCACGCTGGACGAGCTTGCCCACGTCCTGTGCGCCGAAATCGGTCGATTGCTCGATGCAAACACCATCCTGCTCATCCCCGATCCCGATGGCCTGGGCGTCCGCGCATCGTCCCCGCCCGGCCACAAGCTCGAAATGCTCGACGATGCCGCCGCACGCTGGGCGCTCGACAACAACCGGCCTGCCGGGCGTGGTTCGGACACGCTGACGGCCTCCGAATGGCTGTTCTATCCGGTGGGATCGGCCGGCCACGCGCTCGCCGTGTTCGGGCTTGCCAGATCGGATGCACACGCGCCGATCCGGTCTGACCAGCTTCCGCTGCTGCTCAGCCTGCTGGATCAGGCCGGCCTCGCCGTCGAACGCATCGCGCTCGAAGGCGAAATGTCCAAACTGGCGCAAGTGCAGGAACGAGACCGCCTGCGCCACGCCCTACTGTCGTCAGTCAGCCACGACTTGCGCACGCCGCTCACCACGATCCTGGGTTCGCTCAAGGAAATCCGGCCAACTTCGCCCCAGCAGGAGCAACAGCTGGCGGCCACCCGGGTCGAGGCCGAGCGGCTCCATCGCTTTGTCGCCAACCTGCTCGATATGGTCCGCATTGAGGCCGGTGCCCTGCACCAGACGATCGAGCCGGTCGAACTCGCGGATTCGGTCGCCAGCGCGGTGGATGACCTGAAAGGCGTGCTCCACGATCACCCGCCCCACATCGAACTGCCGGGCGACCTGCCCTTCGTCCTTGTCGATCCGCAACTGTTCCATCACTGCCTGATCAACCTGATCGAGAATGCCGCCAAATACGCAGCGCACGGCTCATCCGTCACGATTTCCGCGCGGCGTGAGGGCGACGGCGTCACCCTGTCTGTCGAAGATCAGGGGCCGGGCATTCCCCAAGGCCAAGAGCAGCGTATCTTCGAGACTTTCGCCCGCATCGAAGGGTCTGACCGCAAGGGCGGCACCGGCCTTGGGCTTGCCATCGTGAAGGGCTTTGCCGAGGCGATGGGGCTTGAAGTCGAGGCTGCCAACAGAGCCGATGGCAAGGGCGCGGCCTTCATCATCCGGTTTGGACCGGACCGCCTCAAGGAGTGGCCGGAAGAATGACCAACGCCGTAACGATTCTCGTCGTGGACGACGAACCGGCGATCCGCCGGCTGCTCCACGCTGGGCTTGCGCGTGCCGACTATCGTGTGGTGGAAGCCGGCTCGGCACGTGAAACGCTGGCGGCCATCCAGATCGACAAGCCCGAAGTCGTGCTCCTCGATCTCGGCCTGCCCGATCGCGATGGGTTGGAACTGATCCCGATCATCAAATCCGCCGGGCCCGCCGTCATCGTGGTGTCGGCGCGCGACGCCACCGAACAGAAGGTTGCCGCGCTTGATCTTGGAGCCGACGATTATGTTTCCAAGCCGTTCGACAGCGAGGAAGTGCTCGCGCGCATCCGCACGGCTTTGCGGCACCGCCTCGCCAAAGTCACCGGTACACCGGTGATCAGGCGCGGCGAGGTGGAGGTCGACCTTGTGGCCCGTTTGGTGCGCAAGAATGGCGCAGAAGTGCACCTGACCCCGAAGGAATACGGCTTTCTGGCCGAACTGGCGAAAAGCGCGGGGCGCGTCGTCACGCATGCGCAACTGCTGAAAGCAGTCTGGGGCCCCGGCCACGAATCCGACGTCGAATACCTGCGCGTTGCCGCGCGCGGAATTCGGCGCAAGCTGGAAGAAGACCCGTCCCGGCCCGACCTGATCAGGAACGAACCGGGCGTGGGCTACCGCCTGCTGGGCGATGCCTGACCAGAAAGTTGCGCCTGCCCAGAAAATTTGCCGCATCCACAGCCCGACGGGGACCGGCGTTTGACTTTGGACCGTCATCCTGCCAGAGGGCCCAAGTCTCGCGCAGCGGGGCACGAAACCCACGCCGAAAGGCCGGTTTCATCAGGTCGGGGAGTAGCGCAGCCTGGTAGCGCATCTGGTTTGGGACCAGAGGGTCGTAGGTTCGAATCCTATCTCCCCGACCACTTTTTCAAGACCGCAGATGACAGCCCCTTTGCGAAACGTCGTTTATTGTTCCGGATGTGACTGCGGAACTTCGGTGAACGAGCCATCTGCGATGGCATAAGCCTTGACGAAAGCCGGCTTCTCCACGCGACCGTTCGGCAGATGCAGCACCGACTGATGGCCGACACCGGTGACCGTTACCGGGCCTGCCTTCATCGGTCCCGCAGATTTGGGCAAGCGCAGCGGCGCGCCGTCGACAACCCATGCAGCGCCATCAGGCCCGGTCGAATAGATCCTGGCGGACCCATCGGGCTCGACGGCCAGAGCTGCGTTTTCATCTACGCCGAGGCCGATCATCGGCGGCGCTTCGGCCGGACGGCCCAGCTGCGCCTTGGCGATGAATGCAAAAAGCCGGCCGAGACGGCTGCGCTCTTTGAAATGGCTGTCGGTAATCACGCCCTTCAGCAAGCTGAGGTGCAGGAAATCGCCCTCGATCGTAACGCCCTTGCCGAACGGATCGACCAGTGCCCTGGGGCTGGTCATGCTGTCACCATCCATCGAACCGTAAAGCTTCTCGCCCAGCATGGCGAGCCCGGCGCTGGTGCCGCCAAGCGGTTTGCCAGCGGCGACATGTGCGTCGATGATACGTGCGATCTCGGTTCCGCGCCAGCGCCGCACGTAATTGGCCTGATCTCCGCCCGAAAGAAAGATGCCGTCTGCCTTGCGCAGTGCATTTAGCAGGCGGGGATCGCGGGCCGCCTTGCGCGAAAGTGTAATGAACGTCTCAGCCGATCGGATTCCGCCAATTTCACGGTAGAACTCCTCACCGATCTGACCTTCCTGTGTGGCGCGCAGGATGACGATGTGGCCGTGACCTGCCTTGGCAAAAAACCAGCGCATGGCATCCACGTTGCGATCACCGCCGCCCATGAGCAGCAATCCGCCGGAAACCGGATCGGGAGCAGGAGCTTCCAGATTGCCTTCGACATAGTGGCGCACAGGCCCCGCCTGCGCACCACTTTCGATGGTGGCACACATCAGAATAGTAACGGCGAGCACAGACTTCCGCAAAAGCAAAATTGATTCCCCCAATGCGGCCATCGTTATAAATTAATCGCCGTTTATTCAGTACGACTTTTTACCTGATGAGTCTGCAAAAGCGGGTCGAACCGGCGTCAATCCGCCGGACATTATGGCGGAAAAGCGATGGAAGGTGGCGGTAGTGACGGCCTTCCATCGCGTCGCCCTCAATACTTGTAGGATTGTCCTCCATCGATAGGGATGGTGGCACCGTTGATGAAGTTCGATTCGCCCGAAAGCAGGAAAGCGACGAGCGCGGCCACTTCCTCAGGCCGACCGAACCGCTTCATCGGGTTAATCGAAACGAACTCGCGGCCGACCTCTTCCCAGTTGTCGCCGCCGATCTGGCGCAGCGAACCTTCGACCATCGCGGTCATGATCGCGCCCGGCGCGATCGCGTTGATCTGGATGCCGTGGACACCGTATTCGACCGCCGAATTGCGGGTCAGGCCAACGACGCCGTGCTTGCTGGCGGCATAGCCGCTCTGATTGCCGACGCCGCGAATGCCCCCGACCGATGCGGTGTTCAGGATCGCGCCGCGACCCTGTTCACGCATTACTTTCAGCACGGCGGCCATGCCGTAGAATACGCCATCGAGATTGATCGACACCACGCGATGGAATTCTTCGGCACCGAAGTTTTCGGTAAGGTTCTGGCGGCCTTCGATGCCCGCGTTGTTGAAGAACCCGTCGATCCGGCCATAAGCGCCAACCGTAGCGTCGACGTAAGCCTGCACTTCGTCAGCCTTGGAAACGTCGGCTTTCACCAACGTCACCTCGGTGCCGGCAGGCATGCTGTCACGTGCCGCTTCCAGCCAATCCTGCCGCAGATCGACCAGCACCAGCGTCGCGCCTTCGGCGGCCATGCGCTGGGCGGCGGCGAGGCCAAGTCCGGAACCTGCGCCAGTGACGATGACGACTTTGTCTGCAAAGCGATTCATGATGGGTTCCTCTCGATTGTCGGGACTTGGTACGGGCGGCGCTGTGGCGCGTCGCCTGCGACTTTGCATGGTCGGGATTGAGCACACTGAGTCCCATCCGCGATACTGAAAGGCCTAAATGGCAATCTGGCGCTAGTGTTGGCTCTGGCCTCAGGCTGGGTAGCCTGATTGAATCAATGGCTAAATTGCGCGTGGGTTGTGCTCGCCGAATATTTGGACGCGGGGCTATCGACGGGAGTGATCGGGCCCTGATGCCCGGCAAATGGAGGCTGAAATGCGCGAAGTCCGATCCTTTTGCCGGTTCTGCATGGTGTTTTGCGGCACCCGCGTGACGCTTGGCGACAATGACCACGTGGTCGCGGTTCGCGGCGATCATGACGACCCGATGAATCAAGGTTACAGCTGCATCAAAGGACTGGAAGCGGCGGGTGCCCTTTATGCACCCGACCGGCTGCTGCACCCATTGAAGCGTCAGCCAGACGGCAGCTTTGCCCAGATCCCGCTGGAACAGGCGCTGGACGAAATCGCAGAGAAAATGGCCGAAATCACGGCGCGCGACGGGGCCGAAGCAATTGGCGTGTTTCGCGGTGCCGGCGCCATGCTCAATGCATCAGCCATGGCGATGGCACCCGCTTTCCTGACCGCGCTGGGTTCTCACAAGAACTTCACCACGCTGACCATCGACCAATCGGCCCACATGATTGCTGCCGGGCGCATCGGCATGTGGGCAGCCCCGCGCCAGCCGCTGCACGACAGCGATGTGCGCATGATGTTCGGCACCAATCCGATGGTGGCCCTCACC
>DAICYJ010000110.1 GCA_027311705.1 Novosphingobium sp.
CCAGCGCGATCCGCAATGGCCTGCTGCCCGGCTTCATCAAGTTCGAATTCACCACCAAGCAGGCCGGCTGGGATGTCGGCGCGCACTTCGGCATGTATCCCGGCATCAACAGCGCAACCTATGCTGCGGGCGGCGGTGCCAACAGCGGTGGCCAGAACACCGCGCTGCAAACCGCCGGCATCGATTTTCGCCAGACCTACATGACCATCGGCCGCGCCGGGTTCGGCGAGATCAAGGCCGGCCGGGATATCGGGCTGTTCGGATCGGAAGGCATCCTCAACGATATCACGCTGCTGTCGGTCGGTTCCACCGGCGGGAACGTCGCGCCTTCAAACACCTCGCTCGGCCGCATCGGCGTCGGATACATCTACACCGATTTCCAGCCGCAGATTACCTACACCACGCCCAAACTCGGCGGTTTCCAGGCATCGGCGGGCGTGTTCCAGCCGCTCCAGTCGCTGACCGGTCCCGGCGAAACCAGCTCGTCGCCCGGTTTTCAGGGCAAGATCGTGTATGACGGTAAGTTCGGTGGCGTATCCGCCCGCGCCTGGCTTTCGGGCATCACCCAGAAGCACGACCGGGTGGATGGCGTAAGCTACACCGGCAGCGGCTTCGATACCGGCGCCCGCGTCGGCTATGGCCCGGTGACGCTGACCGGATATTACTACAAGGGTTCCGGCCTTGGCACCACCGCGCTCAACCTGTTCGATACCGATGCCCTTGGCAACAAGCGCGACAGCGACGGCTTCTATGTCCAAGGGCTGGTTTCGCTGGGCAAGGTCTCGGTCGGCGGCAGTTATGGTGAAAGCCATCTCGATTATGCCAACGCGGCCGATGCAGCGGCCAATCCCGCGCTGCTCGATACCAACAGCAGCTGGGTCGGCCAGGTCCGCTATGGCCTGACCAGCTGGGTGACGCTGGTGGGCGAATATATCCAGACCACTTCGGAAGCGCACAACGGTAACAAGGCCAAGGCCGACACCGTCGCCGCCGGCGCGATCCTGTTTTTCTGACGTGACCCAAAGACCAATGTGACGGCCGGAGGCGGCATCCTACGCCAGGGATGTCGCCTCCCTCCGTCAAGAGAGGGAGCGCGGGGGGAGAAAAACACATGCGTCGCACACCGTTCCTGCCACTTCTGGTCATCGCCGCACCCGCCCCGGCCCTTGCCGATGCGCCCGATCCCTCGCCGCAGATAATAGTCACGGGATCGGGGCTGCCACTGCCGCCGGGCACACCGGCATACGGTTCCACCACCATCGAGCGCGACCGCCTTGTAGCCGCCGCATCGGGCGGGATTGAAAGCGTGCTGGCCGACGTGGCCGGTTTCCAGCAATTCCGACGGTCTGACAGTCGTTCGGCCAATCCATCAGCCCAAGGTGCCACTCTGCGCGCTCTAGGCGGCAATGCTTCCAGCCGCACGCTGGTGCTGCTCGATGGCGTGCCGATGGCCGATCAGTTCTTCGGCTACATCCCGTTCAACGCGCTGGCACCGGACCGGCTTTCCGCCGTCCGCATCACGCGCGGTGGCGGGGCCGGAGCGTTCGGCGCAGGCGCGGTTGCCGGCACCATCGAATTGGCGAGCGGGCTGCGCAACGATCTGCCCGGCCTTGCCGCCAGCGCATTCTACGGCAGCGAGAACGCCACCTCGGTTTCGGGCGAGGTAACGCAGGATCTGGGGCAAGGCTACGTCACCGCATCCGCGCGGTGGGACCGCGGCGATGGCTTCCAGACCACGCCGACCGACCAGCGCACGCCCGCGACGGTGCCCGCCAAGTATGACAGCTGGTCGACCAGCCTACGCGCCGTGGCCCCGCTTTCTCCCAACACCGAAATCCAGTTTCGCGGGCTGGTGTTTCGCGACGCGCGCACGCTGCGCTTTGCCGGGACGGACAGCACAAGCCAGGGGCAGGACGCCAGCATCCGCCTGATTTCGCGCGGGGCGTGGCAGATCGATGCGCTGGCCTATGTGCAGGCGCGCAATTTTTCCAACGTGGTCATTTCGGCGCGAACATTCCGCAAGTCGGTCGATCAGCGCAGCACGCCTTCGAACGGCATCGGCGGCAAGATCGAACTGCGCCCGCCCGTGGGTGATGCCCACTTGCTGCGGATCGGGGCCGACACGCGCTTTTCCAGCGGCGACATGTTCGAGGATGCGTATAATGCCAATGTGCCCGCCAAT
Organism: Novosphingobium sp.; assembly: GCA_027311705.1. Taxonomy (GTDB): domain Bacteria; phylum Pseudomonadota; class Alphaproteobacteria; order Sphingomonadales; family Sphingomonadaceae; genus Novosphingobium. The sequence goes on from DAICYJ010000110.1 coordinate 2,183, forward strand.
CCCATCACAGCGCGCCGCCATGCCGGTGGCGACGAAAACGTCAGCGGCCTGTTTATCGAGGATGACTGGACCATCGGCTCGCTGGTGCTGACAGGGGGCGTGCGCGCCGATCGCTGGTCGATCACCAACGGCTTTTTTGACATGCGCGGTGCCGATGGATCGGTGCAGGCGCAAAACCGATTTGCCGATCGCGAGGGCTGGAACGTGAGCGGACGTGCGGGTGTTTTGTGGCACGCCAGCGATGCGATCGCCCTGCGCGGCGCGGCCTACACCGGGTTTCGCCTGCCCACGCTGAACGAACTGTACCGCCCGTTCACCGTCTTTCCTATCACCACGCAGGCCAATGCCACGCTCGATCTGGAAAAGCTGCGCGGGGTCGAAGGTGGCTTCGACTTGACACCCGCCAAGGGCATCTCTCTGTCGGTGACGGGGTTCTACAACCGGCTGGGCAATGCCATCGCCAACGTGACCATTGGCCCCAACCTGCGCCAGCGGCAGAATGTGAGCGCGATCGTGGCCAAGGGCGTCGAAGTGTCGGGGGCGGCGCAGCAGGGCGATTTCCGTCTCTCAGCGAGCTATGCTTATAGCCATGCCATCGTGGATGCACCGGGGCAGACCTTCGGCGGCCTCGTTCCCGCGCAAAGCCCGCGCCACGCGGCCAATGGCACGTTGGCATGGTTGCCCAAGGCCGGGCCCATGCTGTCCGCCACCGTGCGCTATGTCTCGCAGCAATTCGAGGACGATCTGCAGACCGACGCGCTGAAAGGTGCGGTCACGCTCGATGCCAGCGCGCGCCTGCCGCTGGGCCACGGCGTGACCCTGATCGCGCGGGGCGAGAACCTGACCGATACAGAAGTGATCACGCGCAATGCTGCCGGATCGATCGACCTAGGCACCCCGCGCACGCTGTGGATCGGGTTCCGCTTCGAGCATTGAGGCGGCAACGGCTAATCCGCCTGCTTGTCCACGCGCGGCAGCAGGCGGTTTTCCAGCGCGGGGTAAAGGTGCGAGACGCTACGCTGCAGTTCATAGCGGGCGGCGGCCATTGCGGAGAACCTTTCCGGAATGGCAATCTCGCCCGCTTCGACCATATCGAGCCCAGACCGGACCGCATCGATGAGCGTGGTTTCCAGCCAGTCGATCCAGTCCCGCGTCTGGGCTACGGCTTCGGTGCCGGAAGGATCGAAGGGACCGTGGCCGGGCAGCGCACCCTTGTGCGGCAGGGATTCGAGTGCAGTCAGGCTCTTGCGCCATTGGGCCAGATCCGCCGTCGGCGTGCTGGGTGCGCGGTGGTGGAACAGCAGGTCGCCGCCGATGAGCAGGCCGGTGCGCTCGTCGAGCAAGGCCAGATCCGCTGCGCTGTGGCCGGAAAGCGCCAGCAGGCGGAGCGAGCGCCCGCCGAATGCCTCGTGGTCGCTGGCAATGGAGATGGCCGGCAAGGCCAGATCGGTGCCGCGCATCCAATCGCCGAGGATGCGGTACATGGCATCGGAAAATCCCCGTCCATCGCGCGCCATTTCGGAAATGGTGCCCGGCAAGGCGGCGACGATGGCGGGGTCAAAAGCGGTAATGCCCATGCCGTGATCGGGGTGCAGATGGGTGATGAACACCCTGACCACAGGCTTTCCGGTCAGCCCTTCCGCCACCGCTTTGAGCGCCCGTGCATAGCGCAGCGACGGACCGCAATCGACAAGGACGGTGCCTGCGGGCGTTGCGACAATGGCGATATTGGCGATGGCCCCGCCATTGCCGGGCAGAATCGGCTCGTCCGCCCCCGCGATCATCCAGATTCCGTCGGCGACGAGGACCGGCGCAATGTGGTAGGTGAAGCGGGGATCGAGGGCCGAGGCGGGTCCGACCGCCAGCATCCCGCCCAGCATCGACCGGCGCGACAGGATCAAGGTGCCCTCATGCCCGGCACGACCACGCTCGCCGGATAAATGCGCCCATTGGTGTCGCGCGCGGCGATGGTCAGGGTTTCACCCGGCGCGGCGTGAGGCATCACGGTCAGGGCCGGATCTTCGGAGTTCGCCGCAGACATTTCGAGCTCGCCCAGTACGGCGCCTGTGGCCGAAGTGATCGTCACGGTCTCGATATTGTACGTCGGGATATTGCCGACGAGGCCGGTGTCCATCGGATGGCGGACCATCAGGCGCAGCCGGCTCGTGCCTGCTTCTCCGGTCGCCCACGCCTCTCCACGCAGCTCGCCGAGATGTTCCGCCCAATCGCCGCGCACGCGGCTGAGCGGCGGCGCGGAGCATCCCCCGCCGGCTGCATCGATCCAGCCGCCGCTGACCAGCCATTGTCCATCGGCCAGTTGCACAGCACCGCGAACGGGCGTGCGCTGATCGAGCTTGATCCGCGTGGCAATATAGGCGGCAGAATCACTGGGGCGATAATCGATGGCCACGGGAATGGGATTGAGGTCTGCAAAGATCACCATGCGCCGCACCCCCGCTACGCCCCGCGCATCGAGCACGACGGGAAAGCTGCGCTGATTTTCCGCGATAGCCGGGTATTTCAGTGTAATGCGGGGATCGAACCGCACCGGATCGTCACCGAAGATCGCGGCGGCATGCGCGGTCCACATCGGCGAGTGCAGCGGGTCCTGCGGATAAGGCGCGCGCGCAACGACAGCGCCCGAAGCGAGCAGCGGCAGCAATGCAACCAGAATGCGGCGCTTCATGTCCTTCTCCCAAAGTCCACGGTTACAGCGGCCGCAAAGCCGCTACCATTGGACCTTGGGTCTGGATGCGCGAGGGTATGCCATGTGGAAGTTCGTGCTGGCGGCCGTGCTGGTAATGGCGGCCGTGCTGGTAATGGCGACCAGCGGCAATGCGTCGGCATCCGATGTGCCCGAGGCGCTGTTCGGGGCGGGCGGTTATCGCACTGCGCACTATCGCGGACCGGTGCCCGCCCCGCCCCGTGGTGTCGCACGGATTACGCCCGAAGCTGCTGCCCGGTTGCGTCCCGATGTCGACGCCCTGTTCATCGACGTGCTGCCCGCCGAAGGGGGCCACCGCGATATGGACGGAAAATGGCACCTCGCGGTTGCGCGCCCGAGCATTCCGGGTGCCCACTGGTTTCCCGAAGCGGGGCGCGGCGTGCTCGACAGCGCGACGGCCCGCTGGTTTGAGCGGGGTGTCGCGCGGCTGGCCAAAGGCAGCAAGCGGCGGACGATCGTGACCTTCTGCCTCGCCGATTGCTGGATGAGTTGGAATGCGGCGAAGCGCCTGCGCGCGCTGGGTTACACCGATGTGCGCTGGCTGGCCGAGGGTACAGACGGCTGGCACGACATGGGTCTGCAACTCGCCGATGCCCAGCCTGAGCCGGACGGGCGCTAGGACCAAAGACCAATTGTGGTGGAAGCGGCTTGTCGGGAAAACGTCAGCAACTGTCGGCCGATCCCAATTCCGACCGCAATTTCAGGAGAATATCAATGTCGCTGCGCCCCGCGCTTGCCATGGCCGCCATTGGCCTGTCGTTCGCCATGATGACGTCGGGCGTTTCCGCCCGCGAAATCGTCGTCCACATGAAAAACCAGGGTGCCGAAGGCGCGATGGTATTCGAGCCTTCGTTCATCAAGGCTGCGCCCGGCGATGTGATACGCTTTCAGCCGACCAACCCTTCACACAATGCCGAAACGATCCCGGCCATGGTCCCCGCCGGCACCCTTCCGGTGAAGGGCAAGATGAACCAGGAAGTCTTCATTCCGGTGAAGAAATCGGGTCTATATGGCATCAAGTGCATGCCGCACTATTCGATGGGAATGGTCGCCCTTGTGCAGGTTGGCAAAGTAACCCCGGCCGATATTGCCGCCGCCAAGGCCATGAAGCTGCCGCCGATGGCCGCCCGGCGTATGACCGCGATGCTCGCGAAGGTGAAGTAGCGC
>DAICYJ010000133.1 GCA_027311705.1 Novosphingobium sp.
CTCCGCCGCGGTGTACAGCGGATTGAACTGCACCACGACGGCGCCGACCCGCAGCGCCGCGAAATATAGCACCACGAAATAGGGGCAGTTGGGCAGACACAGGCCGAAACGGTCGCCCGGCTTCAGCCCCCGATCCTGTAATCCCCGTGCGGCCCGTTCCACCAGCGTGCCCAGCGCACGATACGTCCACGTCCGGCCAAGGAAATCCATGGCGATCCGATCGGGCCAGGTGGCGACGGCGTGATCCAGAAGATCGGTGATCAGGCGGGGCCGGATCGCGGCATCCGTGCGGGAAGTGGCAGTGGGTGCGTCGAGCGGCATCTTTTCAGTCTCCTTCAGCAGCGCAACCAGCCGTCGATTGCCAGCGCGATACCGGACGCAAGCCTGTCGTTGCAGGCCTGCGAATCGCATCCTGCCTCAAAATTCACTTGACGTATAGGTCAATTGTTGGACGATTAGGGCATAGCGAGGGGATTCGCGAATCCCGCATTGCAGGAGAGGCTCATTCCGATGCGCAACGTAGTGATTGCGGGCTATGCCCGTTCCCCATTCCACCTGGCCGGCAAGGGCGCGCTTGCGCGCGTCCGCCCGGACGATCTGGCGGCCACCGTCATCCGTGCGCTGGTGGAGCGGACGGGCGTGAATGCCGAGGACATCGAGGATATCGTGCTGGGCTGCGCCTTTCCCGAAGGGGAGCAGGGGCTCAACGTGGCGCGCATGATCGGCCTGCTGGCGGACCTGCCGCTGTCGGTCGGCGGCATGACCGTCAACCGCTTTTGCGGTTCCTCGATGAGCGCGATCCACATCGCCGCCGGACAGATCCAGCTTGGCGCGGGCGAGGTGTTTATCTGCGCCGGCGTCGAATCCATGAGCAGGGTGCCGATGTCCGGCTTCAATCCGATGCCCAACCCTGCGCTCGCCCAGCGGAGCGCGGCCTACATGGGCATGGGCGACACGGCTGAAAACGTCGCCGGCAAGTACCAGCTTTCGCGCAGCGCGCAGGAGGCCTTCGCCGTGGCGAGCCAGGACAAGGCGGCTGCCGCCATCGCGGCGGGCAGGCTCGACGCTGAAATCGTGCCGATTCAGACGAAGGCCGGTGTGGTCGACAAGGACGGTACACCGCGCCCCGGCACCACGGCAGAGGCGCTGGCCGCGCTGAAGCCGGCGTTCAGCCAGGATGGCACGGTCACCGCCGGCACGTCCTCGCCGCTCACCGATGGGGCCGCGGCGGTTCTGGTGACCAGCGAGGATTATGCCCGCGCCAACGGACTGCCCATTCTCGCGCGGATCAAGTCCGTCGCGGTTTCGGGCTGCGCGCCCGAAATCATGGGTATCGGCCCGGTCGAAGCCTCGCGGAAGGCGCTGAAGCGCGCCGGGATCGATGCCTCTGCGCTCGATGTCGTCGAACTGAACGAGGCGTTCGCCAGTCAGGCGCTTGCCTGCATCGCCGACCTTGGGCTCGATCAGGCCAAGATCAATCTCGACGGCGGCGCGATTGCCATTGGCCATCCCCTGGGCGCGACCGGCGCGCGCATCGTGGGCAAGGCTGCCGCGTTGTTGAAGCGGGAGGGCGGCAAGTATGCGCTCGCCACCCAGTGCATCGGCGGCGGGCAGGGCATTGCCACCGTGCTGGAGGCGGTGGAATGAGCGATCTCGCCATCAACAAGGTCTGCGTGATCGGCGCGGGAACGATGGGGGCGGGCATCGCCGCGCACATCGCCAACGCGGGCGTGCCGGTGCTGCTGCTCGATATCGTGCGCGATCCGGCGGACCGCAACGCGGTGGCCGCCGGCGCGGTCGCCAAGATGCTCAAGACCGAGCCCGCCTCGTTCATGTCGAAGGCGGCGGCCAAGCTGGTCGAGGTCGGCAACATCGAGGATGATCTCGGTAAAGTCGCCGAATGCGACTGGATTGTCGAGGCGATCATCGAGCGGTTGGACCTGAAGCAGCAGCTTTATCAGAAGCTTGAGGCGGTGCGCCGGCCTGGCACGGCGGTGACGTCGAACACATCGACCATCCCGCTCGCCAACCTGATCGACGGTCGCAGCGAGGCGTTTGCCCGCGATTTCTTCATCACCCATTTCTTCAATCCGCCGCGCTATATGCGCTTGCTTGAAGTGGTGGCGGGGCCGCATAGCGATGCCGGATTGGTGGCAAAGGTTTCAGACTTTGCCGACCGGCGGCTGGGCAAGACCATCGTCGATGCCAAGGATACGCCGGGCTTCATCGCCAACCGCGTCGGCACGTTCTGGATCCAGGCCGCGCTCAATGCCGCGTTCGATCTGGGGCTGACGGTCGAGGAAGCCGACGCCATTGCCGGCAGGCCGATGGGCGTGCCGAAAACGGGTGTTTTCGGGCTGGTCGATCTGGTGGGTATCGATCTGATGCCGCACTTGCAGAAAAGCCTGACGGGCACGCTGCCAAAGGATGATCCCTATCAGGCGATTGCCCGCACCGCGCCGCTGATCGAGAAGATGATCGCGGAGGGCTACACCGGCCGCAAGGGGAGGGGCGGGTTCTACCGCATCAACCGCGAGGCCGGAAAACGCAAGGAAACCATGGACTTGGCGACCGGCGAATACCGGCCGACGATCAAGCCCGCGCCGCTGGCAGGCGATCTTGCCAAGGACCTCGGCGCGCTGATCGCTGCGCCCGGCAAGACCGGTGCCTATGCCTGGGCCATCCTGGGGCCGACCTTGTCCTATGCCGCGTCGCTGGTGCCCGATGCGGCGGCGGATGTGCTGGCGGTCGATACGGCGATGAAGCTGGGCTATAACTGGACCTTCGGACCGTTCGAACTGATCGACCGGATCGGCGCGGCTACCTTTGTCACGCGTTTGAAAGACGAGGGTAATCCCGTGCCGCCGATCTTCGACGTGGTCGGCGATCGCACGTTCTATCGCATCGAAAACGGCGTTCGGCAGGTCCTCGACCTGAACGGCACCTATCGTGACGTGAGGCGCCCGGAAGGCGTTCTGCTGCTGGCCGATATCAAGCTGGCGGGCAAGCCGCTGCTCAAGACCGCATCGGCCGCATTGTGGGATGTTGGAGACGGCGTTGCCGCCATCGAATTCACCGGCAAGATGAACGCGCTCGATGGCGAGGTGATGAAACTGATCGAGCAGGCGATCCCGCTCGTCGCCGAAAAGTTCAAGGCGCTGGTCGTCTACAACGAAGGCAGCAATTTCTCCGCCGGGGCCAATCTGGGCCTCGCCATGTTCGCGGTGAACATCGCGGCCTGGAGCGAGATCGAAAAGCTCGTGAAGGGTGGGCAGGATGCCTACAAGGCGCTGAAGTATGCGCCGTTCCCGGTGGTTTCCGCGCCGTTCGGCACGGCGCTGGGCGGCGGGTGCGAGATCCTGCTGAACAGCGATGCGGTGCAGGCCCATGCCGAAAGCTATATCGGACTGGTCGAATGCGGCGTGGGGCTGGTGCCGGGCTGGGGCGGGTGCGGCGAGATGCTCGACCGCGCGCGCAGCAATCCGATGATGCCCAAGGGGCCGATGCCGGCAGTGGTGAAGGTGTTCGAGACTGTTTCGACCGCGACCGTTTCCAAATCGGCGGCGGAGGCCAAGGAGATCGGCTTTCTGCGCGCGACGGACGGGATTACGATGAACCGTGACCGTTTGCTGGCCGATGCCAAAGCGCGGGCGCTGGCGCTGGTCGAGGGGTATCAGCCGCCCAAGCCGCCGGAGTTCCGCCTGCCCGGCGCATCGGGACGTGCCGCGCTGTCCATGGCGGTCGAGGGCTTTCAGGCGCGCGGCATGGCCACCCCCTATGACGGGGTGGTTTCCGCCGAACTGGCCAATGTGCTGACGGGCGGTGAGGCCGATGTGGTCGATGTCGTGACCGAGGCCGACCTGCTTGCGCTGGAACGCAAGGCCTTCATGAAACTGGTCCGCGATCCGCGCACGCAGGCGCGGGTCGAACATATTCTCGAAACCGGCAAGCCGCTGCGCAACTGAGAGTTTGAGCCATGCAAGTCTATCAAGCCCCCTTGCGCGACATGCGCTTTGTTCTCGACGAGTTGCACAGCGACGATGGCTTCGGCGATCTTCCCGCGCTTTCCGAATTCACGCCCGAACTGACCACCGCCGTGATGGAGGAAGCCGCGCGCTTCGCCCAGGAGGTGCTGGCCCCGCTCAACCGGTCTGGCGACGAGCAAGGTTGCGTCCACGAAAACGGCGTGGTCCGCACCCCGGAAGGGTTCAAGGATGCCTATCGCCAGTTTGCGGCAGGCGGCTGGACCGGGCTTGCCTCCGATCCCGCATGGGGCGGGCAGGGCCTGCCTGAAACCGTGAACAAGCTGGTCGAGGAGATGACCTGTTCGGCCAACCTGTCGTTCGGGCTCTATCCCGGCCTGTCGCACGGCGCGGCGACGGCGCTGGAAAGCCACGGCAGCGAGGATCTGAAGCGGCGCTATATGCCCAAGCTGGTGAGCGGCGAATGGTCGGGCACGATGTGCCTGACTGAGGCGCATTGCGGCACAGATATTGGCCTGCTGCGCACCCGCGCGGTGCCGCAGGCGGATGGCAGCTACAAGGTGACCGGATCGAAGATCTTCATTTCGGCGGGCGAGCATGACCTGACGCAGAACATCATCCATCTGGTGCTGGCGCGCATGCCCGATGCCGCGCCGGGCATTCGCGGCATCAGCCTGTTTCTGGTGCCCAAGTTCCTGCCGAACGAAGACGGCTCGCTTGGGCCATCCAACGGCGTTTCGTGCGGGGCGATCGAGCACAAGATGGGGCTGAAGGCCTCCGCCACATGCCAGATGAATTTCGACGAGGCCACCGGCTGGCTGATCGGCGAGGCGGGCAAGGGCATGGCAGCGATGTTCACGATGATGAACACCGAGCGTGTTTCGGTGGGCATTCAGGGCCTTGGAGTGGGCGAGGCGGCCTATCAGGCGGCGGTGTGGTATGCCAAGGACCGGCTGCAGGGCCGCTCGCTTTCAGGAACGAAGAACCCCGGCGGGCCTGCCGATCCGATCATCGTGCACCCCGATGTGCGCCGCATGTTGATGACGATGCGCGCCTTTAACGAAGGGTGCCGCGCGCTTTCGGGCTGGGTCTCGCGCGCGCTCGATGCCGAAAAGCATTCGACCGATCCCGAAGTGCAGCAGCGCGCCGCCGATTTCGTCGCGTTGATGACGCCGGTGGTGAAGGCGCTGTTCACCGATCTGGGCCACGAGAGCGCGCAACTGGCGATCCAGGTCTATGGCGGGCACGGCTACATCCGCGAAAGCGGGGTGGAGCAATATGCCCGCGATGCCCGCATCGCGATGATCTATGAAGGCACCAACGGCATTCAGGCGCTCGATCTGGTGGGGCGCAAGCTGGGAGCCAACACCGGACGCCTCCTGCGCAGCTTTTTCCACCCGGTTGCCAAGTTCATCGAGGAATCCGGCGGCGAAGGGCCGATGAAGCCGATGATCGACGCGCTGGGCAAGGCCTTCGGCGCGCTGCAGCTTTCGACCGCGACGATCGCGCAGCGCGGCATGGCAGACCCCGAAGAAGCGGGCGCGGCGGCGAGCGATTACCTGCGCCTGCTGGGGCTGGTGGCGATGGGATACTGCTTCGCCCGCGCCACCCGGATTGCCGGGCTGCAGCTGATGTTCGGCAAGGAGGATAAGGCGTTCTACGATGCCAAGATCAAGACCGCGACCTTCTACTTCGAACGCATCCTGCCCGATGCGACGGCGCGTTTTCTGGCGATCAAGGCCGGGAAGAAGTCGATGATGGCGCTGGACGCGGAGGCATTCTGAGGCGGGTTGCCGGGGATTGCGGACATAGCCCTCTCCCCTTCAGGGGAGAGGGTTGGGAGAGGGGCAAGCGCGTTTCAGCCGGCCCTTCCCCTCTCAACTCCGGCTAGCCACTTCGTGCCAAGCCTGCGTATCTCTCCCCTGAAGGGGAGAGAGCAAATCTCCGAAATCCTGTTACATCCTCGGCGTCGGCTTGTGGTGGGAAGCCGTCATTGCCCCTTTAGATCCTGAGGTGGACTGGCAAACTTTGAAGGATGTTAAGAAGCTCTCGGTTTCGAACGCTGTTACGTTCGAAGTCGCACTCAAAGTCGGCGAAGTAGTGGCGGTTGTAATTTGGTCCTTGCCAGTGGATCCAGAACCCTCCGGCATCCGTGACCGTTGGGACGCCCTTTGGACAAGTTCTCTCGAAAATTCTTTTGACGCTTTTGAAGTTGAACGGCTCAGCCTCCCGCTGGAATCGCTCCAAACGCTTCAGCAAGGCTGCGAACTGCGGCTTAGTTAGGAGGAAGGTGCCTGTTTGCCCATTAGGAAAATCACTCAACTTATAGCGGCCTTCACCTTGGCTATTGACTTCAACATCCAATGAACTCTCACCAGATTTGCGCATCTCGATGTGCTCCACTGCGGGAAGCGGTGCAGCGACCGTGCAGCTAAGTGTGAAGAGGACTATGGTTGGTGTAAATTGAAACCTCATAACCGCAGGATCTCAGATAGTACCAACGTCCGCAACGTCGTTGTGACCGGAGCAGCGACCTTTGACTGGACTTGGTGGGAAGCGGACGTCAACAAGCTATGCTATTCCTCGACCATGATGACAGACACTGAAATCGCCAATGGGTGGATCGCTGAAATTTCGGCCAACAACGGCGTTGTTGATCCGGACCGCTGCATTGATGTGGCTATGGTGCTCGACGACGTCATCTACTCGAACCCAGAGCGGGCTTGGGCGATCATTACGATGATGTCGCAGACCACGATGTCGCAATGGGCCTTAGAAAATTACAGCGCGGGCCCACTGACCACCTTTGTCTCGCAGCATGGGAAACAGTTCGCTGAGCGGATTAGGTCCTATTGTCGCTTGCATTCTGAATTCCGCTACCACCTTCTTGGCGTGGTTTTTCAGGACGATGTCTCAGCGATACTCGACGGAGGATAAGCGAACGTCCACAACTGGGCGCAAACGGTAATGCGAATTTGTCCACGTGCCCTCGAATTCGCTCGGGATGAACGGGTAGTGTGATCCATACCGCTCCGAACGCTGTGCCGCCTGAACCGGCGAAGCGCCGGTCCGTCAGCGCTTTTTCTTGGCCGTGGTGGCGGTGAAATCGGGTTCCTTGTTCGCCACCCAATCGACGAACTTGCGCACGGTGGGATTGGCCAGCAGGCCTTCAACGTCCATCCCATAGCGTTGCAGTTCGGAATTGGTGAAATTGGCGATCAGGGTCTGCTGGCAGATGGGGTGCATGGGCACCACATCGCGCCCGCCCCGGCTTTTGGGCACGGGGTGGTGCCACACGATGGTCTTGCCGGTGGGGCGGCTGCACAGCCAGCAGGAGACGGCGACCGCCGGGGCCTCGTCATCGTTGTCGATATCGTCGACCGGACCGTGTTTGGAATGTTTGCGCGCCATGACTCTGCCTGATGTCCCGTGCTTTGGGGGATGCGTCTAGACGGAAGCAGGCGGCGTGGCCAGACCGGTGCGGGATGGGGCGAGGGGGCCTATTTCCCCGGCTTGGCCAAGGCGGCCTTCGGCCACCATGTCAGCGTGTGCTTGTCGTGTGCGGAGGTCCACAGGCCGGATCTGGTATAGCGCAGTGCGCCGCTGCCCACGGCGCTGCCGAACCGGCCCTCGATCGCCAGCGATTGCGGATTGATCACGACGAATTCCTGATCATCGGTGGTGCGCAGCCACACTTTGCCGGCGCCGGTATCGATGTCGCCCCACTTCAGGTTGTCGCCCACTTTCACGCGTCCGGTGACTGCGCGCGAAACTGGGTCGATGCGCGCGACCGTGCCATCGCCTTGTTCCTGCACCCACACCGCGCCTTCGCCGGCAGCGAGGAAGCCGGGTTGGGTGCCCAGCGGTGTCTTGCTCGCCACGGCATTCATCGCCGGGTCGATGCGTTGCAGCGATTGCTGCTTCGCGCTGACGGCCCAGACCGAACCGAAACCGAACGCGAGATACCATGTGCCCGGATCAACCGGCACCGATGCGATCACGCGGTTGCTGGCGGGATCGACCCGCGCGACCACGCCCTTGTCGTCGCTCGCAACCCAGATCGATCCGTCCCCCGCGACGACATTCAATTCGCCGTCCGGATTGGCTATGCCGGTGGGGATGGTGGCGATGATCTTTGCGGTGCGGATATCGATGCGGTTGAGCGTGCCGTCCTTGCAATCGGCGACCCACAGCGCGCCGTGGGCAATGGTCATCGCACCGCAGGGATGGGCCATCGGCACTTCGGCCAGCTTGCCCTTGCGCGACCAGTGTTCGACGCGGCCCTTGTTGGTGGCCCACACCGTTTTGCCATCGATGGCGAGGAAATCGGCAAAGCCGGGGACGGGGATGACCTGCGCGCCTTTGGCCTGCGCGGCATAGGGGAGGAGCGCGCATGTGGCGACGGCGGCGGCGAGCAAAATCCGTAGGTTTTTCATGCTGTTCCCCTGTGCAGGTCGGTGTCTAGCCGCGCTGGGCGATGAAGGCGCGCCAGCCGCCGAGCGCGGTGATATCCTGCGCGCCCGCCAGTGCGCGCGGTTCGGCGACGAAGCCTTTCACGCTGGTGCCATCCGAAAGCGTGACCGTGCCGATGGCCAGCGGCGGCGGCACATCGACGACGAAGCTGCCGAATTCGGCGACGCCCAGTTCATAGACTTCGAGCGCGATGGCGGCGCCGGTCTCGTCATAAATTAGCGCGGGCTTGGGCGGCACGCTGTCTGCCATGGCGTAGAGCTTGTAGGTGGGCGCGGTTTCGAAGGCGCCGACGAAGGTCGCGTTGCGCGAGGTCAGCTGCCAGTGCAGCGGCATGTCCTTCAGATGCGCGCCGACGACGGCGAGTTTCACGGTCTGCATTTTGCCCTCCAGATCGAGCGGGGGCGGGGGCGGAAGGTCCGCCACCGCGAGATAGGCGTCTGCCACATCGAGCAGCGCGCGGTCGCTGTCGGCAGGGCCGATCAGGGTGATGCCGAAGCCGGTGGCATTGGCGCGCTGCCCGGCGGGCACGCCAAGCGCCGCCATATCGAGCAGGTTCACGAAGTTGGTGTAGAACCCCAGGTTGCTGTTGAGCGCCACCGGGGCGGCGAGCAGTTCGGCGACGCGGTAGGTCGTGCCGGTGGTGGGGAAGGCGAGCAGGTCGAGCGAGGCCCACAGCGTATCAGCATGGCGCTTGATTTCGGCGAGGCGGTAGATGCCGTTGAACACGTCGACGCCGCTTTTGGCCCAGCCCTGTTCCACCACGGTGCGTACCGTGGGGTCCACCGCATCGGGGTTGTCGGTTAGGATGGCAGACATCGCGGCCGTGCGTTCGGCCACCCATGGGCCGCCATAAAGCAGCTGCGCCGCCTCTTGCAGCGGGGCGATGTCGATCTCCACGATATCGGCCAGACCGGCAAGCATTTCCAGCGCGCGGTCATATAGGTATTCGGACTCCGCATCGCCGAACCACACGCGCTGGTCGCGGCGCGGCACGCCGATGGTCTTGCGGGCGATGGGGCGGTCGGCGAGTTCCTTTGACCACGGATCGGCGGGATCGAAAGCTGCCGCCACCTGATCGACGAGCCGGGCATCGGCCGTATCGTCGGTGAACACGGTGATGCAATCGAGCGTGCGGCAGGCGGGCACGAGGCCGCTTGTGCTCCACCGGCCCTTGGTGGGCTTGAAGCCGATCAGGTGGTTGAACGCGGCGGGAACGCGGCCCGATCCGGCGGTGTCCGTTCCCAGCGCGAAGGGCACCAGCCCGGCGGCGACGGCGATGGACGAACCGGAACTCGATCCGCCGCTGACGTAGGCGAGATTGCTGGCGTTGCGCGGAATGCCATAGGGGCTGCGCGTGCCGACAAGGCCGGTGGCGAACTGATCCAGGTTGGTCTTGCCGACGCAGATCGCGCCTGCCGCCAGCAGTCGCTCGACCACGGTGGAGGACGTTTCGGGCGTGTAGGCGAAGACGGGGCAGGCGGCGGTCGTCTGGAACCCGGCGACGTCGATATTGTCCTTGGCGGCAAAGGGAACGCCGGCCATCGGCAGGACTTCGCCGACCGCAACGCGCGCATCGATGGCGGTGGCGGCGGCCAGCAGGGTTTCGGGCGAGGCGCGGCTGATCCAGATTTGCGGCTGGACGGCATCATAGGCGGCGATGCGGGCCAGTGTTTCCTGCATCGCTGCGACGGCGCTGGTCCGCCTTGCGTTCACGGCGGCGGCCATGGCGGTGGCGCTCAGGCGCGCGGTCATGCGTGCCTCCGCAGCGCGAGCATCGGCGCGCCGGGTTGCAGCGACTGCTTTTCTTTCATGTAAAGCGCGGCGATGGTCCCGGTGCCGGGGCTGTGCACGGCGCATTCCATCTTCATGGCTTCCAGCACGGCGATGGTATCTCCTGCCTGAACCTCGTCGCCCGCGGCCACGAGCAGTTTCCACACGCTGCCTCCGAACGGCGCTTCGACAAGGTCGGAGCCTTCGGGCACCAGCACCGATCCGGCGGGCGGGGCATCGGCTTCGGCAAGGTCGGTCACGCGGTCGAATTCGCCGCGCCGCTGCCATTCGGCGCGCTCCTCGTCGAACGCTGCCTTGCGCCGTTCCTCGAAGGCGGTGATGCTTTCGGCATTATCGGCGAGATAGGCGCGATAATCGGCGAGGCGGAATTCCGATGGCTCGATTGTGATGGAGCGGCGGCCAGAGGGGAAATCGCGCCGCCATTCGGTGAGTTCATCCGCGCTGACCGGATGAAAGCGAATCTGGTCGAAAAAGCGCAGCAGCCACGGCTTGCCTTCGATGAAGGCGTCGGTCTGGCGGTGGGTGTTCCACACCTGGATGGTGCGGCCGAACAGCTGGTATCCCCCGGGGCCTTCCATGCCATAGATGCACATATAGGCACCGCCGATGCCGACCACGTTGGGCGGGGTCCAGGTGCGGGCCGGATTGTACTTGGTGGTGACCAGCCGGTGGCGGGGATCAACCGGCGTGGCGACGGGCGCGCCCAGATAAACGTCGCCGAGGCCCATGACGAGGTAGTTGGCCTCGAAGATCAGGTTCTCCACCGCCGCCACATCGGGGAAACCATTGATGCGGCGGATAAATTCGATGTTGTCAGGGCACCACGGCGCATCGTCGCGCACGGCGCTCATGTATTTTTCGATCGTCTCGATCGTGGCGGGATCGCGCCAGCTGAGCGGAAGGTGGACGATGCGCGACGGGATGGTGAAATCGGCAAGGTCGCCCAGCCGTTGTTCTGCATCGATCAGGTTCGCGAGTGCGGTGGCCTGATCGAGTTGGGCGCCGTCGAAGTGCAGTTGCAGCGAGCGGATGCCGGGAACGATATCGATCACGCCGGGCAGGGCCAGCCGCTCCAGCTCGGTCATCAGCGCGTGAACGCGGATGCGCAGCTCGATATCGAGCACGATCTGGCCGTACTCGACGAGGATATTGCGGTCGCCCTGCTGGCGATAGATCGTGCGCGGGCGGCCACCGGCTTCGGGCAGTTCCGCAAGGATCGGCGACAGCGCGGCGATGGGTGTTGTGGACATGATGCTGCACGGTGCGCCCGTTTCCAGCAGGCTATGCTGCGCAGCATCGGCCAAAGCTGCGTCGGCAATTGTGACCGGCACGAACCGCAACCGGTCGCCCGGAACCAGCTGTCCGAGTTTCCAGCGATCCGCCGCTATGACCACGAAAGGACAGACGAAACCGCCCAGCGAAGGACCGTCCGGGCCGAGGATGATCGGCATGTCACCGGTGAAATCGACCGCGCCGACGGCATAGGGATTATCGTGGATGTTCGACGGGTGCAGTCCCGCTTCGCCACCATCGGTACGCGCCCAATGCGGTTTCGGGCCGGTCAGGCGCACGCCGGTGCGGTTGCTGTTGTAGTGGACCTGCCAATCGGCGCTGACGATCATGTCGATATCTTCGGGTGTGAAGAAATCGGGCGCGCCGTGCGGGCCGTACATTACGCGCACGGTCCAATCGTTCGGTAGGTCCGGCAGGGTCGTGGCTGCGAGCGCGGGGCCGGTGGGCACGTCGCCGAGATGGAGGACGTCCCCCGCCACCAGCCGCCGCGCGGCGTGGCCGCCGAACTGGCCAAGCTCGAACGTGGCGCGGCTGCCGAGATAAGGCGCAATGTCGAACCCGCCCGCGAACAGGATGTACCCGCGCATACCGCCGCCCGATGTGCGGGCAAGCGACAGCGTCTGTCCGGCAGTCACTTCCACCGCTACGCCGCGAGCCACCGGCACGTCGTCCAGCGTCGCGCCGAAATCCGGGCCCGTCAGGCAGATGCGCGCGGGTGCGGTGAAGGACAGCGTCGGGCCGGTGTGGGTCACTTCGAGGCCCGCCGTGCCCTCTGCATTGCCGAGCAGCCGGTTGCCGAGCCGGAACGACTGGTCGTCCATCGGCCCCGATGGCGGCACGCCGATGGCCCACAGCTTTTGCCGGCCCGGCCAATCCTGCACCGTCGTCGCCGTGCCGCCGCTGACCACGCGGACGCTGCGGGGCGTGTAGGCGATGTCGTCCAGCACGCGGGTCGAAACCTCGCCGGTCACGAAGGCGGGCGTGCGCACCACGTTGCGCAACCAGCGCAGGTTCGTTTCGAGTCCGTCGACGCGCGTCTGGTCGAGGGCCACCTGCATGGCGATGACCGCTTCGGCGCGGGTGGGTGCGTGGACGATCAGCTTGGCGAGCATGGGGTCGTACCATGCGCTGACCGTGCTGCCCGACATCACCCACGTTTCGGTGCGGATATCGGCTGGAAATTCGACGGCGGTGAGCGTGCCGGAAGTGGGGCGATAATCGAGTGCGGGGTCTTCGGCATAGAGCCGCACCTGCACCGAATGGCCGGTGGGGCGGGGCGGTGCCGCATCGAGGAAAGCGAAATCCCCCGCAGCGCCCCGCACCATCCATTCGACGAGGTCGATGCCCATGACCGCCTCGGTCACGCCGTGCTCCACTTGCAGGCGGGTGTTCATTTCCAGGAAGAAAAAGCTCTCGCGCTCGGCATCGTAAAGGAATTCGACTGTGCCGGCGGAGCGATAGCGCGCGGCCTGGCCCAGCCGCACGGCGGCGGCAGAAAGATCGCGGCGCACGGAATCGGGCAGCAAGGGGGCGGGGGCCTCCTCCACCACTTTCTGGTTGCGCCGTTGCAGCGAGCAGTCGCGCTCACCCAGCGCCACGATCCGGCCCTCGCCATCGCCGAATATCTGCACTTCGACATGGCGTGCGCGGCGCACATAGCGTTCGAGGAACACGCCTGCGTCGCCGAAGTTGCTCATGCCAAGGCGGGCCACGGCAGCAAAGCCTTTAGCGACATCGGCCTCGTTTTCGCACACGCGCATGCCGATGCCGCCGCCTCCAGCGGTCGCCTTCAGCATCACCGGAAAGCCGATGGAGCGCGCGCCCTCGATTGCCTCGTCTACATTAGTGAGCAGTTCGGTGCCGGGCGCGAGCGGCACGTCATGCTCGGCGGCCAGCGCGCGCGCGCTGTGCTTCAGGCCGAAGGTGCGGATGTTGTCGGTCGTAGGGCCGATGAACACGATTCCGGCAGCTGCGCAGCTTTCTGCAAACTCGACATTTTCGGCAAGAAAGCCATAGCCGGGATGGATCGCGCCGGCACCCGTCTTGCGCGCGGCATCGAGGATGGCTTCGATGTTGAGATAACTTTCCGATGCCCGCGCGCCGCCGATGCACACGGCTTCGTCGGCTTCGGACACGTGGAGCGAGGCCTCGTCCGCCTCCGAATAGACGGCGACCGAGCGCAGGCCCATGCGGCGCAACGTGCGAATGATGCGGGTGGCGATGGCTCCGCGGTTCGCAATCAGGACAGTATCGAAGGTCATGCGGCCACGATCATGCGCACGGGGGTGGGGTTGAAGGCGTTGCACGGGTTGTTGATTTGTGGGCAGTTCGAAACAACCACGATCACATCCATCTCCGCGTGCAGGTCCACGGTCAGTCCGGGCGCGGAAATGCCGTCGACAATGCCCAGCGCGCCGTCCGATTCCACCGGCACGTTCATGAAGAAGTTGATGTTGGGCACGATGTCGCGCTTACCCCGGCCTTCCCAAAGGTTCGCCTCAAGGAAATTCTCGACGCAGGCGTGCTGCGATTTGGTGTGATGGCCATAGCGCAAGGTATTGGATTCGCACGAACAGGCCCCGCCGATGGTATCGTGATATTCGACCGCCGTGGCGGCGATGGTCATCATCGCGCGGCCTTCGTTCGATCGCAGCACGGTTCCCTGGCGCAGGAACAGGTTGCCCTGCGCCGCCACGGTATCCTGCGCGCTGTAGCGTTCGCTGTCGTCGGCCGCGGAATAGAGCAGGAAATCGACGGCCTGATTGCCTTCCAGATCGACGATGCGCAGCGTCTGGCCCTTGGCAATATGGTGCAGCCACGGGGCGCGGGCCGGCACGATCTCGTCGTGGACGATGTCGTCCGAAAGGCCGGACAGATGGGGGTCGGTATTGATCATGGCCTGACCTTTTCAGCGGCGGAAATAGTCTTCGACGTTCAGGAAGGCGCGCAGTCCTTCCGGCGTCGAGGTACGGATCGGATCGCCTTCGAGCGTCACTTCGCCGCGCCATGCCGAAAGGCGCAGCGGCGTGACGGTGTATTCCCCGCGCGGATCAAGCACGTGGGGGCAATTGGCGATCACCACGATCAGGTCCATTTCCGCGCGCAGAACGATGGTGCGCCCCGCCTCGAACGGGCCGACCAGCGGCGTGATGGTGCCATCGGGTTCGATCCGGGTGCCCTTGAACAGATTGATGCAGGGGTGAACATCGCGGCGACCGAGGCCATGCTTGGCGGTGCCGAGCAGGAAGCGATCACGCCCGTTGGGGTGCGGGCCGAAATTGCTGCCCTCGCCATATTTTGCAGCATTGGTTGCGGCATTGGAGGTGCCGGAAAAGCAATCGTGCGTTTCGGCGGTGTCTTCCACAATGCTCATCAGCACGCGGCCCATGTCGGAAAGCAGCAGCTTGCCCGCGCCCAGATAGGCGTTCCATTGCACCTTGACGGTATCCGCAATGTTCAGTCGTTCCGTGGGCATTTCGGCGTTGAAGACCAGCAGCGAGGCACAGGCATCGCACTTCAGATCGATCAGCCGCAGCCGGCTGCCGCGCGGGATGCGGCGCGTGGCATAGCCGCCGGCGGCCACGGTTTCTTCCCACAGCAGGTCGTTTTCCGGAACGCCGGCGGGAAGGTCGCCCGCCACGGGCGGCAGCACCGGCATTGCTTCGACCACCGTGCCCGCCATGCTGCGCGCATGATCGCGCGCGGCGAGCGGACTGGCCAGAGTGTCGGTCATCAAGACGCTCCTTCGAGAGTTCTTTTGCCCGTTTGCGGCTCGTAAAGCGGCGGAAGCAGGGCGGTTGTGGTGACGAGTTCGAGCTGCTGGACCCCGCGCACGCGCCGCAGCGCGTCGGACAGTTCCTTCAGGCGGATGGCCGGCCCTTGCACCAGCAGTACTTCGAGAGACTGATCGCCTTCCAGAAACACGTGCTGCGTGGAAATTACCTCCTTGAGGTAATGCGCCTGCGTCTGCGCCAGCTGGTGACGCACTCGGCCGCGATCTCCGCGATACACCAGCGTGATGGTGCCGGCGAGCATCTCGTCGGGACGGGTGAGGGCTTCATGCGCGGCAAGCGCGTGGCGGATCAGTTCTGCGATCAATTGCGAGCGTGACGGCAGCTCGCGTTCGGCCACCATCATATCCAGCTGGCGGAACAGGTCTGCCGGAAGGCTCATGCTCAGCCTTGCAAGGCTCGTGCTTTCGGAACTCATGGGGTGCCCTCTCTCAGCTGCTGCAAGTCGTTTCGCTTGCAATTTCGGCTTCCGCCTGCGCCACGGGTGCGACCCGGTCGCGCAGCGGAAGGTCATAGACGGCGGTCGCGCCATAGCGGTGCGGAGCGTGCGGATCGTGGCGGCGCTTGTCGATCGCCAGCACCCGTGTGCCCAGCGTAAAGGCCTCGCGCAGATCGTGCGTGACCATGATGATGGTCAGCGCATAATCCCGCCACAGCTTGACGATCAGGGCATGCATATCGGCGCGGATGCCGGGATCGAGCGCGCCGAATGGCTCGTCCAGCAAAAGGATGCGAGGTCGCTTGACCAGCGCCTGCGCGATGGCGAGGCGCTGCTGCATCCCGCCAGAAAGCTGCGCTGGGTAGACGTGCAGGCTGTCGCCAAGGCCCACGGCTTGCAGCATCGCGGTTGCCTCTCCCATCGCGGCACGACGCGCCGATCCGTAAAGCCGCGTCAGGAACGGGGCCTTTGCGCATTCCAGACCGAACACCGTGTTTTCCAGTGCGGTGAGGTGCGGGAACACCGAGTAGCGCTGGAACACCACGCCCCGGTCCGGCCCGCATTCGGGGGCCAGCGGCTGGCCATCGAGCAGGATCGAGCCTTGGGTTGGCGCTTCCTGACCCAGGATGACCCGCAGCAGAGTGCTTTTGCCCGCGCCCGATGGTCCGATGATCGAAACGAACGCCCCGGCCTCGACCCCAAGGTTGACCTTTTCGAGCACGACCTTGTCGCCATATTCGACCCACACGTCGCGCAGGGTGAGGAGCGCGCTCAATGTCCGGCTCCATGCGCCCAGGGGAACGCTTTGCGGCTGAGGGTTGAGAGGGCGACGTCCATCGCAATCGCCAGCAGCGCGATCCACGCGACGTAGGGGATGATCACGTCCATCGACAGATAGCGGCGGACGAGGAAGATGCGGTAGCCGAGGCCGACGTCGGCGGCGATGGCCTCTGCCGAGATCAGGAACACCCACGCCGGGCCAAGAGACAGGCGGATGGCGTGCAGCAGGCGCGGCATGGCTTGCGGCAGGGCGACGCGGATCAGGATCTGCCAGCTGCTGGCGCCCAAGGTCTGCGCCTTGATGATCTGTTCGCGCGGCAAGGCGGCGACATGGGCGGCGATATCGCGGATCATCACCGGCGCGATGCCGATCACGATCAGCGCGACTTTCGAAGTTTCGCCAAGGCCCAGCGCGATGAACAGAATGGGCAGCAGCGCGATCGGCGGGATCACGGCGATGCCGGTAATCAGCGGGCCGAAGGTAGCGCGCACCGGGGGCAGCAGGCCGACCACCAGTCCCACCAGCAGGGCCATCAGCGTGGCGATGCCGAGGCCCAGGCCAAGCCGCTCAAGGCTGGCCAGCGTATCCGCCCAGAACACGAAATTGCCTGAAAGCTGGTCCGGTTCGAACAGCAGCGCGGCCATCGCCTTGGCCATGCCATCCGGCAGCGGCAGGATCTTGTCGAACGGGTTGGCAGCGTGCCTTTGCGCGGCGAGCACCAGATAGACCAGGACCAGCAGCAGGATCGGCGCTGCACCCAGCAGCAAGCGGTCCTTGCGGTCGATTTGACGGTTCACCCACCGCATCAGCGTGGCACCTTGATAAGGCCGGTTGGGATTAAGCCTGTCGGGATAGAGCCGGTTTCCACGGGATCAGAGCTTTCCGTCGGCGGCCATTTTCATGAAGCTTTCGTCGAACCGCAGCGTGACGTGGGCGGGGTCGCCCAGTGTCTTTCCGCCGGGAAACGACATGCCGACCGCGTCGGCGGACGTTGCGCCCTTGAACAGCCCCTGCGAAAAACTGAAATCGCGCACGCGGGTCATGGTGGTCACCAGCCCGGCGTCTGACGTGGCGGCAACCGCCGCCTTGGGATCGGTGTAAAGGAACGTGGTGCCAAGCTGGCTGTCGAAATCCTCGGGCTTGGCGCCGGCGAGCTTGGCCATCGCCGCGCGTGCTTCCTTGCCCTGTGCGTCCTGCCGCTTCATCAGCGCCACGGTTTCGTACCAGATGCCGGCCAGCGCCTTGCCCAGATCGGGATTGGCTTTCAGCGTGGCGGTATCGACGACCAGCAGGTCGAGGATTTCGCCGGGAATGTCGGCAGAACTGAACACCTGCTTCGCGCCGGCTTGCGAGCGCATGACCGAAAGCTGCGGGTTCCAAGCGACGGCGGCTTTCACATCCGGACTGGCGAAAGCGCCTACGATATCGGCGTCGGCCGTGTTCACGGTCTTGATGTCGCGCATGGTCAGGCCGGCGGAGCTGAGCCCGCGCGCCAGCAGGTAGTGCGAGACCGAAAGCTCGACCAGATAGACCTGACGGCCCTTGATTGCGGCCATATTGTCCGCGTCCTTCAGCATGATGCCATCGTTGCCGTTGGAATAATCGCCGACGATGATGGCGCTGGTATCCTTGCCACCGGCGGCGGGGATCGTCAGCGCGTCCATGTTGGCCACGGTCACACCGTCGAACTTGCCGGCGGTGTACTGGTTCACGGACTCGACGTAGTCGTTCACCTGAACAACGTTGATCTTGATACCGTACTTGTCGGCCCATTTCTTCACGATGCCGGCTTGCTGCGCGTAAGGCCACGGCATCCAGCCAGCATAGATCGACCAACCAATGCTGAATTCGTGCCGCTTTTCAGGAGGACCACTGGAAGATTGCGAACACGACGCGATAAGCAGCGTCGAAGCCATCAATGCGATCCGGGTCGCCTTGCCAATCATGTTGAGCACGATTCCGTCCCCTTTCGCAGTGCAGCATCATGGCAAACTTTCGGCTTGTCCACCCTAAAATATTACGTTTCGCCACCTTTGTAATATCGAGCGATCGACCTGCGGCCGGCGGTACTCGCTTAGATTGCTCGCGAATCGCCGGCAATGTGCGCTTTGTGACACCATCGTGCATCGTCCGGGCAGGGGGAGGCGCAAGAGGGTGATGTGTGATTTGCGCCGCCCTGCAACGTTGGAAATGGCGGAATTCCGCAGTGCAGCACACCATTTTTCATACTGACTCACCCCGAAATTATTACGCTTGACGCAATAGGTAATATTGATAGCGTTACTGCAATCGCTGACAAGGCGAAGAACGAAATCAAAATGGGTCGCCAATGCCAGTCCGGATAACGATCTGACTTGGCGCAATCCCTTGGACCGACGCTTGTTGTAATCCCTATGCTTTGAAAAAGTCGAGATTTTGGGATCGATAATGTGGGCCTGCGGGGTGATGCTCTCAATATGCATGCAATTCGCTTTGGCTCTATTTGTCAAAGTGGCTGTTACCGAAGAATAGCTTCAGGGATTTGATTGCAATGCCGGGCCAGAAACTGGTCGGCAGGTGCCGTGCGACATGCGCGGTGCCGATGGGGTGGATGTCACGGAACGGCAGGCTTTAAAAAACAAAGCGAGGGCTGACGTGACCAAGCGAACTTTCCGGATGAAACTGTTCTGCGCGACCATGCTGATGGGAAGCATGGCATCGCCCGCTTTGGCACAGACCGCGCCGGAGGCTCCCGCCCCCGTGGATGCGCCCGATGCCATGAGCGAGAACAATGCGATCGTGGTGACCGCCACCCGCCGCGCCACGACGCTGCAGGACGTGCCGATCAACATCAGCGCCGTGAGCGCCGACGAGCTTGCGCGCCAACGGATCGACGACGTGCGCGACATCGCCGATTTCACGCCTGGCCTGACCATTGCCGATACCGGCCCCGGATCGACCGGGTCTATCGTGATGCGCGGCCTCAATGCTTCGGACACGGACACTACTGGCGCTTCCTACGACAACGCCCTTGGCGTCTACCTTGGCGAAGTGCCGGTCTATTATGACTTCAAGATGCTCGATATCGCGCGCGTCGAGACGCTGCTGGGGCCGCAAGGTACGCTCTATGGCCTCGGCACGCTCGCCGGCGCCATCCGCAACATTCCTAACCGGCCCAACCTGACCGACTATGAAGGCGACATGCACGGCCGCCTTTACGGCAAGGCCCACGCCAGCAAGGCCGGTTACCAGATCGACGGGGTGATCAACATCCCCATCATCAAGGACCGCGTCGCCTTCCGTTCGGCCACCGGGTATTACTACGATCCGGGATTCATCGACTACACGCGGATTCTGCAAACGCCCGGCGTATCGCTGCCGCAGCCGGAAGGGGCAGGCGTAGTTACCCCTGCGTTCTACGACGCCAACCTCACGACGCGCAAGGATCTCAATTTCGAGCGAACCTTCTCCACGCGAAACCAGTTGCTGTTCCAGCTTACCGACGACCTGTCGGTCGATTTTACCTATGCCTACCAGCGCACGAAAACCGAAGGTGGCCAGTACAACAGCAATGGCGTGCTCGGCACCGGCAAGTACGAAAGCGCAGCACGCTATTCCGAGCCGGTCGACCGCCATGCGCACCTGGCCAGCATGGAAATCAACGCCAATGTCGGCAACGTTTTCGATCTCGTGGCGACCACCGCCTATACCGAGGTGAAGAACAGCCGGCGCGGCGACAATACCGATCTCCTGCTCGATCTCGATTATGGATACGAGACGTTCCCGGCCTTTTCGAGCTGGAACGAGAGCCAGGACGAGCGCAAGCAGTTCAACCAGGAAATCCGGCTGGTCTCGCGTCACGGCGGCCCGTTCAGCTGGGTTCTGGGTGGCTTCTTCAACGAGCAGAAACTGCAACGCGATTATATCGAGCACCTGCCCAATCATCCGTGGGTTGAATTCGGCACGCAGCCCAATCCTGACGAAGTCGAATACGCATCCTACGTGACTTCGAAGGTTACTGAAAAGGCGGTATTCGGCGAAGGCACTTTCCGGATTACGCCGCAGTGGCAGTTGACTGCGGGCGGTCGATATTTCAGCTACGATTCAAAGATCGCGGGCGCACTGGTGGTGCCGCTGATCGGCGATCCGGTAAGCCCCTATGATCTGCCCGCGGCCGGTGGCCTGGCGAAAAAGTCCGGCGGGGTGTGGAAATTCAACAGCTCGTACAACTTCACGCCCAACTTCATGGTCTATGCCACCTACAGCAAGGGCTATCGCATTGGCGGACCCAACAGCGTCGCGCCGTGTCCCGATCCGCTGCCCAACGATCCCGATGGCGATAACATCAATAACACCCAGCTGCCCTGCGGCCTGCCGAACGAAGTGCAGTTTGGCCCGGATACCACCAAGAACGCCGAAATCGGTATCCGCGCTCAACTGTTCGACCGCAAGTTGACGTTCAATGTGAACGTTTACCAGATCAAGTGGGACGGCATCCAGGTCGCGTCCACAACGCTCAACGGTATCGTCGGCATCACCGTCAACGGCGGCAAGGCGAAATCCGAAGGGTTTGAAACGTCGTTCCAGCTGCGTCCGATCGATCATCTGTCGATCCAGGGCACCTATTCCTACGTCAACGCACGGCTGACCGAGGACGTGCCCGACAACATCGCGGTCAATTCGCCGGCCGGCAGCTATCCCAGCGTGCCGATCAAGCTGGATGCGCTGGCAGGTGACCGTCTGCCGGGCTCTGCCAAGCATAGCGGCAGCTTGGGTGTGACCTACACGGTGCCGTTCAAGGACGGCAATGTGATCGCCGACTGGACGGCGACCTATCGCGGCGATGTGGTCACGCGGCTCGGCTGGGATCGCGCGTTTGGCGACAAGTTGCCGGGCTTTGTCCTCCACCGGGCATCGCTGGCCTATGAAGCCGACCAGTTCAGCATCGGCCTGTTTGCAAACAACATCTTTGACAAATTTGCCGTGGCCTCGGTCGCCCAGGATCGCTCGCGGGTCGGCCTGAACGACGGCGTGCTGCTGCGCTACTACCGAAAAACAGTCATCAATCCCCGCACGTTCGGCATCGAAATGCGGGTCCACTATTGATTGCAAGCGGCGCCCGATCCCAAAATACGGCGGATCGGGACGTTGCTCTTTCGCAGTTACGCCAAATGACGTACCTTGCCGAAGGAATTTTGCGCCTACTCTCTCGCGACAAAGGCTGTGAGAACCATGGGTAAAAGCTTCAAGGACACCCTGTTCGATCTGGTGCCGCCGGCGATGGTGGCACTGGTCGTGGCGTTCTGGGCCTATGCGCCTGCCGCCTGGGTGGAAAACACCTGGACGCTGATCATCGTCAGCTCGTCTATCACGGCGATCGTGCTCGGCCTCGAATTCGTTCATGAGCGCCACCCCGGCTGGAGGATGAACTGGCGCGAGTTTTTCACCGACCTGTTCTACGTGGTGCTGATGGCGACGGTCATTTCGAAGGCCGCCAATTTCCTGGCCGAAGATCCGTTGAAGGCGGCCAAGGAATCGCTGGGTATCGCCACGCCGTGGATCGAGCATTCGCCGTGGTTGTTGCAGGTGGCGCTGGTCGTGTTTCTGGTCGAATTCGGCCAATATTGGATGCACCGGCTGATGCACAATTCCACGCCATTCTGGCTCACCCACGCACCGCATCACCACCTTACCCAGCTGAACGCGATGAAGGGCGCGGTCGGCAATCCGATCGAGCTGTTCCTCATCAGCTTGAGCGTGATTGCGCTGATCGATTTCCAGACGAGCGCTGTGTTTGCCGCATTCGGCGTAACTGGCGTGGTATCCACCTTTGCCCACGCCAACGTGCGCTCCGATCCGCCGCTGTTCTATTCCTACATTTTCACCACGATCCGCCATCACAGCCTGCATCATTCGGTGCCGTATGAGGATACGCGCTGCAATTACGGCAATTCGCTGATCCTGATCGATCGTGTGTTCGGCACCTATCGCGAAGGTGAGGCCGATGTCGTCGGGCAGGAAGAACGCAAGCGGTTGTCGATCCGCGAACAGTGGATGTTCCCGTTCATGCCCGTGATCGCGATGCTGAAGAACCGGCAGGGCAAGTCCGCCGCGGCAGGAAACTGACCTGCTGGGCACCGTGGACGACAGCGCCGTTCTGACCCGCCACCGCGACATGATCGCGGCGGCCAGACAAGCGCTGTCGCACGGGGACTTTCCGGAGGCTGGACGGCTGGCGGCTTCCGCCGTCGCGCAATATCCGGATGCGGCGGAGGGCCACTTCCTCCTCGGCGTGGCAGAGGCGGGCGTCGGCCGCATTCAGGTGGCGATGGGGCATATTGCCCGCGCGATCGGCAACGACCCGCAAGGCGAATATCGCGCCCAGCTCGCCAAGTTGCAGATCCTTACGCGGCAGGATGGGGAAGCGGCAGCCACGCTGCAACAGGCGGAAAGCGCGCCTCCCGCCGATGCCCTCAGCCGCGACACGATGGGCTGCGTCTATGCCCGGCTGGGCGATCACGCCGCCTCGCTGCCGCACTTTGCCGAAGCGGTGCGGCTGAAGCCGGCGAACGCCGAATATCGCTACAACCATGCCGTCGCGCTGAATTTCCTTGGCCGCGTGGACGAAGCCGAAGCCGCGCTAGATGCCCTGATCACACTAGCACCCGGCGATGCCCGCGCGCACCATCTGCTTGCCAGCCTGCGCACCCAGACCCCGATGCGGAACCACATCGCGCAACTGGGTGATGCCTTGGGCAGGGCGAAGGCACCGCGTGACCGGCTGTTGCTGGGTTATGCCTTGTCCAAGGAGCTGGAGGATACCGGTGATCGCGCTGCCGCCTTTGCGCGGCTGGCCACAGCGAACGCGGAGCACCGCGCTGCGCTGGCTTATACCTTCGCCACCGATGCGGCCAATTTCGATGCGGTGGAGCGGGCTTGGCCCGCTATTGCCGAGGCACCCGCCGGCGAACCCGCGCCCGATGCGCCGATTTTCATCATCGGCATGCCGCGCACGGGCACCACGCTGGTCGACCGCATCCTGTCTTCGCACCCCGATGTGGAAAGCGCAGGCGAATTGCAGGCCATGCCGCTGGCGGTGAAAATGGCATCGGGCACGCGCAGCCGGACGGTGCTTGATCCCGAAACCATCGCGGCTGCCGCACAGGCCGACATGTCTGCCATCGGCGGCGATTACCTGCGCCGCGCCCGTTCGCACCAGCGCGATGAGGACCGGCGCTTTACCGACAAGTTTCCGGGCAATTTCCATTATGCCGGCTTCATCGCGCAGGCGCTTCCCAGTGCGCAGATCGTGTGCCTGCGCCGCCACCCGCTCGACACGGTGCTCGCCAATTTCCGCAATTTGTTCGCCGTCGGCTCGCGCTATTATGACTACAGCTACGACCTGATGGACATTGCGCGCTATTATGCGCGGTTCGACCGCCTCATGGCCTTCTGGCAGCGCGCCCTGCCGGGGCGCATCCTCGAAGTGCGCTATGAAGACCTTGTGGCCGATCAGGAAGGGGCAAGCCGCCGGCTGGTTGCCCACTGCGGCCTCGCATGGGCGGACGAGTGCCTGGCATTCCATACCAACGCAGCCCCCGTTTCGACCCCCAGCGCGGCGCAGGTACGACGGCCCATCTATGCGGATTCGGTTGCCCGCTGGAAAAGCCACGAAGTCGAGCTCAAGCCGGTCATCCGGTTTTTCGAGCAGGCCGGCATCCCGCTCGATTGAGGTCTCGTCAATTGCCCCCCGGAGGGTGCAGGCCGGCAATGCGTTCGGCAAGCTCGGCATTGCGGAACGGCTTGGTCAGGCGTGGGAGGTCCGCCGCGATGCCCGTCGCTTCGGCATAGCCCGACACAATCAGCACCGGGATGCCGGGCCAGCGCGAACGGACGTTGCGGGCCAGCTCGTCGCCGGTCATGCCCGGCATGAGGTGGTCGGTGACGAGAATGTCGGGCACCGCGCCTGCGTCCATCTGCTTCAGCGCTTCCTCGGCCGATCCGGCCTCGAGCACTTCATAGCCAAGATCCATCAGCATATCGGCCGTGCTCATGCGGATCAGGGGTTCATCGTCGACCAGCATTGCGGTGCCGCGCGCGGCGGCCTTGGGCGCTTCAGCTGGGCGGGCGACAGCGCCGGCCATCGCCTCTCCACTGATCGGAAGCCAAAACTCGACCGTGGTACCCTGTCCCGGCGCGCTGTGAATGACCAAGCCGCCGCCAAGCTGCGCTGCCAGCCCGTGTGCCATCGACAGGCCAAGGCCGGTGCCCTTGCCAATGCCTTTGGTCGAAAAGAACGGTTCGATAGCCCGCTCGCGCGTCTCTTCATCCATCCCGATCCCGGTGTCGCGAATGGCCAAGCGGATATAGTGGCCCACTGGCAGACCTGCAGATTGGGTCATGTCGATGCTTTCGCGCGATGCCGAAATGGTCAGCTTGCCGCCGTTGGGCATCGCATCCCGCGCATTCACACTCAGGTTGAGGATGGCCATTTCAAGCTGGTTTGCATCGGCCCTGGCAGGCGGCATATCGGACGCGATTGCGACCCGCACATCGATGGCGGGGCCAAGCGTGCTGCCTATCAGGCCGGCCATGCCATCGACCAGTTCCCAGATATCGACGGCGGCGGGTTGCAGCGGCTGGCGGCGCGCGAAGGCGAGCAGACGTTGCACCAGCACCTTGGCCCGCTCGGCGGACTGGAGCGCGCCGTCGATCAGCCTCCGTTCGCGCTCATTGCCCACGCCGCGCCGCATCAGCATATCCAGCGATCCGATGATCGGGGTGAGCAGGTTGTTGAAATCGTGCGCCACGCCGCCCGTCAGTTGCCCCATGGACTCCAGCTTCTGCGATTGGCGCAGCGCCTCCTGCGTGCGCAACAATTCGGCATCGCGCGCCTTTTCGGTGCTGAGATCGCGGCCGATGGCGATGAAATTGCCGTCGTCCGGCTCTGGCGAAACGGTCCATCCGATCGGCTTCCATCCGCCGGACGCGGTGGCAATCCTGTTTTCGAAGCGGGTGGGCAATCCCGATTGCGCCATGTCGGCAATGGCGGCGAGCGTCACGGCCGCGTCTTCGGGGTGCATCAACTCGGAATAGGGGGTGGCCAGAAGGTGGCCTTCCGACCAACCCAGCACCGTCGTCCAGGCCGGGCTGACGGCCGACATCATGCCTTCGAAATTGGCGCGCGCCAGCATGTCTTCCGAAAGCACCCACAGGCGGTTGCGCTCCGAAGCTTCGGCTTCGCGCCGCGCCCGTTCGGCAAGGTAATGATCGGACGTTTCGATGCAGGCGCAAAACAGCCCGGCCACCGCTCCCGCCTCATCGCGAACGGGTGTGTAGGAAAACGCAAAGTGCGATTCATCCGGTCTGCCGGGGCGATGTAGCGTGAGCTTGATATCGCGCATATGCACGGGAATGCCCGAAGATACCCGATCGAACAGGGGCTTCACATCGACCAGCACTTCGGGCCAAACATCGAAAAACGGCCGTCCGATCGCCGCCGGATGCCGATCGGCGAGCATCTCCCCGTAGCCATCGTTATAAAGCAGGATGTGGTCCTGGCCCCAGCCGATGAACATGGGTTGCTTTGCGGCAAGGATCAGCGCGATCAACGTCTTGAGCGGCTGCGGCCAATCCGCAGGCGGACCAAGGGGCGATGCCGACCAATCCGTCGATCGCAAAACTTCGCCTGCATGCCCGCCACCTGCGAGGAAATCCAGGTCTTCCATTCGATCTTGCCCCACCAGTTCCATCGGCCACACGGATCATTCGACTGCGAACCCCGAAGGGCGATTACGGTTCCTGTCGCCTGCCCTTGCCATCCTTGATGGAACCGACGGCGACCACTGCCATTGGGAGAGCTGTTGCTCAATCGATTTCCGGCGACGCGCAGTTCATCCCCGAAGGAGTGCCAAGGCCATGCCGAAAAGTCCAGAAGCCGCGGCGCAGGACATCGAAGTGCCAGAGGCGGCCGGCGGCTGGGGATCGTTGCACGGAATTCTCAATACCGAATTGTCGCAGAAAGCCGGGCCGGGCGCACTCGATACGCTGCACCACCTGAACAAGCCCGATGGATCGGCCTGCACATCGTGCGCCTGGGTAAAGCCGCCCAATCCTTCGGCGTTCGAGTTTTGCGAAAACGGGGCGAAGGCGACGCTGTGGGATCTTACATCGGACCGGTGCACCCCGGAATTTTTCCAGGGACACACTGTTACGGAGCTGCGGGCATGGAATGCCTATGACCTAGAGCGCGAGGGCCGGCTGACCGAGCCGATGCGGTATGACGCTGGAACCGACCGCTATGTCCGCACCAGCTGGGCAGAGGCATTCGCCGCGATCGGTGCGCAGTTGCGCGTGATGGACCCCCAATCGGTCACGTTTTACGCCAGCGGCAAGGCGGCGCTGGAGCCGAGCTATCTCTACGCGCTGTTCGCCCGGATGCTGGGGCACAACAACCTGCCCGACAGCTCGAACATGTGCCATGAAACCACGTCGGTCGGCCTCAGGAAAGCGATTGGATCGTCGGTCGGCACTTGCCAGATCGAAGACTTCGAGCATTGCGATGCGATCTTCTACCTCGGCCAGAACCCCGGCAGCAACTCCCCGCGCATCCTTCATCCTTTGCAGGAGGCGGTGAAGCGCGGGTGCCGGATCGTCAGCTTCAACCCGCTGAAGGAGGCGGGGCTGGTCGAATTCGTCAACCCGCAAAGCCCGGTGCAGATGCTGACCGGCAAGGGCACGCGGCTCAGCCACCTGTACCTGCAGGTAAAACCCGGCGGCGACATCGCGGCGCTGATGGGTGTGTGCAAGCACGTGTTCGGGCTGGATGCGGCGGCGCGGGGCAAGGGCGACGCGCCCTTGCTCGACGACGGCTTTCTCGCTCAGCATACAAATGGTTTCGATGCCCTGCGTGCCAAAGTGGACGCGACCGGATGGGACGCGCTGGAAGCGGCGAGCGGGGTCAGCCGTGCCGAAATGGAAGCGGCGGGCGACGTCTATGCTCAGGCGAAGGCCGTCATCGGCATCTACGGCATGGGGCTGACCCAGCAGGTCCATGGCAGCGAGGCGATCGGGATGCTGGTCAACCTGCTGCTTTTGCGCGGAAACATCGGCCGGCAGGGGGCGGGGTGCTCGCCCATCCGCGGGCATTCCAACGTGCAGGGCCAGCGCACTGTTGGCATCACTGAAAAGGTCGCGCTGGCCCCGGTCGACAAGTACCGCGAACTGTTCGAACTCGATACTCCGGCTGAGGATGGACACAATACCGTGCGCTTCCTCGAAGCAACCATGGCCGGCACCAACAAGGCCTATATCGGGCTGGGCGGCAACCTTGCGATGGCCGTGCCCGATCATGGACCGGTCCACGCCGCATGGCGGCAGATGGACCTGACCGTACATATTGCCACCCGGCTGAACCACACGCACTTGCTGCCGGGCAATGATAGCTGGCTGCTGCCCTGCCTCGTCCGATCGGAAGAGGATATGCAGGAGGCCGGCAACCAGTTCGTCAGCGTGGAAGACAGCTTCAGCCATATCTATTGTTCCAAGGGCAGGCGCACACCTGCCAGCCCGCACCTGCTGAGCGAAACGGCGATCATCTGCGAACTGGCCAAGGCGACGCTGCCGTTCCACCCGCGCTGGCTGTGGGATGAATGGCGCGGCGATTATGCCCGCATCCGTGATCTGATCGCGCAGACATTCCCCGATCAGTTCGCCGATATGGACCGCCGCATGCACCAGCCGGGCGGCTTCTTTCGCGGCAACGATGCGCGCGAACGGCGCTGGCTGACGCCAAGCGGCAAGGCCGAGTTCACCGATCCCAGCGTGCTCAATGCCGGCTCGCAAGATGCGCCGGCCGATGCGCTGACGCTCATCACCCTGCGATCGAACGACCAGTTCAACACGACGATCTACGGCCTTTCAGACCGGTTGCGCGGGCTTGAGGGGAACCGGATGATCGTGCTGCTTTCGCCGTCGGAGATCGCGCGGATCGGCCTAGCCGAAGGGCAGACGGTTACGCTGGTAACGGCGGTGGACGAAGGCACGCGCCGCGCTGTGTCGGGGTTGCAGGTGGTGGCCTATGACCTGCCATCCGGCACCGTCGCAGGCTATTTTCCTGAACTCAATCCGCTGGTGCCGCTGTCGCTCAACGAAAAGCTTTCGAACACGCCGGCCAGCAAGGGCGTGCCGGTCAGGATCGAGGCCTGACCGGCACCGTGCTTAGGTGGCCGCCGGTTCGCTGGCGGCCATCGGGCAACCGTTCGTTTTCACACGGAAATCGGCGGAATGCCGATAGGCGCGGCGGCGCGCGCGGTTGATCCCGCCCAGCGGGCGGTGCGCAGAAAGCCCGTTCCACGGCGAGAAATGCAGCGTCTCGTCGATGCGGAGGACCTTGTCGTCGGTCCAGCTGTCCTGCGGTTCGATCCGCAGCGTCGCCACCTGCACGAACGGCGCCTCGGCCTCGTCCCATTCGACGCTGGCATCCTCGATCGGCTGCTTGTCGATGTCGCGGGCGAGTTGCACCTCGAACGCCCATTCGCCGGTCAGCGTGCGCGCATCCTCGCGCAGGGTTTCGCGCAGTCCGTCGGGCTTGCCCGATGTATCGATGATCGTTCCCGTCAGCACGGTGAGCGACGGCGACAGCGGGCGCAGGCGAAACTTCGCCACGTGATCGCCATAGCGGAACGGCGTTGTCGTAAAATAGGTCTCGCCCAGCGGGTGAACCTGCGGCGATCCGCCCATCCCGGCCAGCGCGCTCGATTCAAGCCCCACCTTGCCCAGCGCGCCGTTGATGAAACCAAGCACTGTCGATAGCGCGACCTTGGCACCTTCCGCGCGATCGGTTGTCGCGGCCAGCAGCTTGAGCTTGCCGGCAAACTTGTCGGGCGAGGGCACCGCAAAGACCGGGCCGTTGACGAACAGGAAGTCCTGCACCTGGCCCTCGGTGCCGGGCAGCATGTCGCCCGCGACCTGTTCGATCTTCAGCGCCAGCCCGCGTGGCAACACAACATTGTCGTCAAGGATATCGCCGGGGTTGGTCGAGATGCGCATGGCGGCCGAATAGCTGCCCGCATGTGCGAACAGCCCTTGCGCCAGTTCCGCAGGCAACGTGCCGTCGACGGTGAACGTGCCTTCGAACAATCCATGCGCCTTGGCGTGAACCGCGCGAACGGCGAAGCCATAGTCGTTGGCGGTCGTTTCCAGAATGTGGTCGAAGGATTTCTCCAGCGAAGCATCGGTTTCCGCCTCGTCTGGCTGAACCTGTTCCAGATCGTCGGCATAGCGGATCGGGGGTGGCAGCATCGGGAATTCCTTGGTCATGCCGCAGTGGCAAAGGGATCTGGGGCAAAGGGATCGGGCAGGTGCGGCAACACCTTGTCGAGCGTGATCGGGAAGCTGCGCACGCGCACGCCGCAGGCATTGTGGATGGCATTGGCGATGGCCCCGGCCGCGCCGCAGATGCCTAGTTCGCCGACGCCCTTGGCCTGCAGCGGACTGGCGGCGGCGTCGCGTTCCTCCAGCAGGATCACCTCGATGGCCGGCACATCGGCGTGCACAGGCACGTGGTATTCGGCCAGATCGTGGTTGACGAGGTGCCCGTCGCGCAGGTCGAACGCCAGTTCCTCGGTCAGTGCGCTGCCGATGCCCCACACCATCCCGCCAAGGCACTGCGATCGCGCGGTCTTGGCGTTCAGCACCCGGCCGAACCCGAACGCGCCCGTCATCCGGCGCACCCGCGTTTCGCCGGTAAAGGCATGAACCGCCACTTCGGCAAAGAACGCGCCATAGCTCGCCTGCGCATAATCCAGCGCGGTCTTGCCCGGTTTGATCGAACCGATCTCCGCGATATCCCCACCGTCCAGCAGATGTTCGAGCGGGCTCGAAGTGTCGCCGCTAGAAGCGACCCCGTCCTTCAGGTCGAGCGCCTCCGCGTCGCAACCCAGCTTGTCCGCGAGCTTGGCACGGATCGCCTCGCAGGCGCGCATCACGGCAGAGCCGGTGGAGATCGCGCCGAAACTGCCGCCCGATCCAGCGCCTGCCGGCAGGCTGGTATCGCCCAGCACGACCGTGACGCGCGCAATCGGCAGCCCCAGCATCTCGCCGGCGATCTGGCCCAGAATGGCATAGGAACCGGTGCCGATATCGGTCTGGTCGGTTTCGACCAGTGCCGTGCCATCGGCCTTGAGCGTCACCCGCGCTTCTGCCGGGATGAGCATGTTGACCCGCGCCGCGCTGGCCACGCCCATGCCGATCCACCAGTCGCCCTCGCGGCTTTGGCATGGCTGCGCGTTGCGCTGATCCCACCCGAACGCCTGTGCGCCCTGTTCCAGCGCCTCGACCAGCATGCGCGAGGAATAAGCGGTGCCTTGCACCGGCACCTTGCCCGGCAGGTTGCGCTTGCGCAGTTCGATGGGGTCGATGCCGATCTTTTCCGCCAGCTCGTCCATCGCGGCTTCCAGCACCTGCATACCCACCGCTTCGCCGGGTGCGCGGACCGATCCCGCGGTCATGCGGCTGATGCGCGCAACGTCGACCTTCAGCAGCCGGTTGTCGCCGCCATAAAGGAATTCGGTGGCCTGGGTCACCGGCTCGGCAAACTGTTCCTTGGGCAGGTTGGAGACCAGCGCCTCATGCCCCAGCCCGATCAGCTTGCCACCCGCGTCGCAGGCCAGCCGCACGCGCTGCCGAGTTTCGGAACGGCGCATCACGGCTTGGAAAACCTGCTGCCGCGTCATCACCACCCGCACCGGACGGCCCAGTTCCTTTGCCGCAATCGCCGCGGCAACAGCCTCGTGCGTGATGCCCAGCTTTGACCCAAATCCACCGCCAACGTAGGGCGAGAGAATGCGCACTTTCTTCGGCGAGATCGACAGGCAATCCGCGATCTCCTTCACATTATAGGCCAGCATCTGATAGCTGCCGCGCAGGATCAGTTTGTCATCCTGCCACTCTGCAATTGTGGCATGTGGCTCCATCGCCGCGCTGGCATGTCCGGGCGTGTCGTATTCCACGTCGACGCTGAACGCTGCGTTTTTCATAGCCTTGTCGAGGTCGCCGCCCTTCACCGCCTTGCGGTCGGGCGCTTTCTCCACCTTGGCGTCGGGGCTTTCGGGATCGAACGGGATCGGCGATTTCGCCGCCTTGTATTCCACCTTCAGTGCCAAGGCCGCATCGCGGGCCTGTTCAAAGGTTTCGGCCACCACGAGTGCCACCGGCTGGCCGAAGTATTCCACTTTCGCCACGTCTTGCGCGGGTGCCTTGCCAGCCGTCCCCTGCGCGGGGCGGCGCAGCATGGCCTTGTCGGCCAGCACGGCGAGCACGCCCGGCATCGCCAGCGCGGCTTTGTCGTGGATCTTCGTCACCTTGCCTTGTGCGATCGAGGCGAGCACCAGCACACCGTCCACACATCCGGGCAGTTTCCATTCGGCAGCATAGGTCGCCGAACCGCTGACCTTGAGCGGACCTTCGGGTCGATCGAGCGGCTTGCCGATGATGCCCTGCCGCGTGTGATCGAGCAGGTTGCGTTCGTCGGGCTTGTTGTACAGGTCCGCAAGGGGGAGGCGCATGGGGGTCAGCCCTTCGTAGCTTCGTGGAGTGTGGCGGCGAGCGCCCGGCGGGCGAGGGCGATCTTGAAGTCGTTTTTGCCAAAGCCGCGGGCGTCGCGCAGCAGCACATCGGCCGCTTTGTCGAACAGCGCGGGCGAGGGGCGCTCGCCGACGAGGACGGCTTCCACCGCCGGATCGCGCCAAGGCACGGTCCCCAGGCTGCCGAAGGCGAGGGCACAGCGCGCGATGCGATCACCCTCCATCGACAGGTCGATAGCGACGGAAATGAGCGCAAACGCGTAAGAGGCGCGATCCCGCACCTTGCGATAGATCTGCCGCCCGCCGGTGGGGGCGGGCAGGGTCACCGCCGTAATCAGTTCGCCGCGTTCCAGCACGTTGTCACGCCCCGGATCGTCGCCGGGTTGCCGGTGGAATTCCCCGACCGAAATCGTCCGCGCGCCCTGCGGTCCCTCCACATGCACCACGGCATCCAGCGCGAGCAGCGCCACCGCCATGTCGCCGGGATAAGTGGCGATGCAGGCGTCGCTGGTGCCCAGCACTGCATGGATGCGGTTGAACCCTTCGCGCGCTGCACAGCCGCTGCCCGGTTCGCGCTTGTTGCAGGCCTGCGTCGTGTCGTAGAAATAGCCGCATCGCGTGCGCTGGCACAAGTTGCCGCCAGTGGTCGCGCGATTGCGCAGTTGCGGGCTCGCCCCCGCCAGGATCGCCTTGGCCAGCAGCGGCCACGACTTGCGCACCCGCAGGTCGGCCGCGCAATCGGCGTTGGTCACCAGCGCGCCGATACGCAGCCCGTCGTTTTCGGGCGTTATTGCATCCAGTCCGGTGCGGCGAATCGAAACCAGTTCGTCCGGCGTAGCAATCTGCAGCTTCATCAGGTCGACGAGATTGGTGCCGCCGGCAATGGCGGTCGCCCCGCCCGCCAGCGACGCTAGCGCTTCGTTCGCCGATTGCGCATGGTTCAGCGTAAACGGTTTCATGCGTCCTGCCTCCCCGCCGGCGTTCCCGGCGCTTCGGCGATCATCTCCTCGATGGCGGCGATGATGTTCGAATAGGCGCCGCACCGGCACAGGTTGCCGCTCATGCGCTCGCGCAATTCCTCGCCGGATATCGGTGGGTGTGCAGCAACATCCTCGCTCACCGCACTGGGCCAGCCTTCGGCCAGTTCGCGCATCAGCGCCTTTGCCGAACAGATCTGGCCGGGCGTGCAATATCCGCACTGGAACCCGTCATGCGTGACGAACGCCTTCTGCAGAGTGGACAGGCTGTCGGCACCACCAATGCCTTCGATCGTCTCGATTTCATCGCCTTCATGCAACTGTGCCAGCGACAGGCAGGAATTGATCCGCCGCCCGTCGACCAGCACCGTGCACGCGCCGCACTGCCCATGATCGCAGCCTTTCTTGGCTCCCGTGAGGCCAAGATCCTCGCGCAGCCAGTCGAGCAGCGTGCGCCGACTGTCCTGCGGCAGGGGATGCTCCGTGCCGTTCACGCGGGCGAATATCTGAACCATAGTCATGTCCCGCTGCACACCTCGTTTTGGGAATCACCGCCACCGAACGTGCGAAGCGCCGCATTGATCCAGTCCAATCCGGATCGGGTTATTTCTTCTCAAGACCGGTCGGTTCCCCACTATGGGCATCGCCCGGTTCCCGGTGTATCGGCAAAGCGATGCCAATCGTGGTCAACAGGGAAGAACGGCGCGCCGAGGTGGTGGCGATGGCCTTCGAACTCGTCGCCGACAAAGGCGTCGAAGCGCTGACGTTTCGCGAAATCGCTGCCGCTGCCGGGTGCAGCACCTCGATCGTGTCGCACTATTTCGGCAACAAGAACGAACTGCTGTTCAGCGTCTATCAGGTCGCCAACCAGCGTGCCACCGATCGCCTGATGGCCACCCATCAGGCCGGCGCGCCCTTATCCGCCTGCTTCGAAACGATTCTGCCGTTTACCGATGAGGCACGGCGCAACTGGCGCGTATGGCTGGCATTCTGGGCGCGCGCGCATCTCGATCCCGCCTATTTCGATGAACGCCGCCGCGCCGCACAGGCCAGCCTTGCGCTGTACCAGGGGATGATTGCCGAACGACTTGGCGCCTGTGCCGATGAAGCGGGTGTAGAGCTCGCCGCGCGCCGGCTGATCGCCGCGATTGCGGGGATAGGTCTGGAGGCCGTATTCGCGCCCGGCGACTGGCCGCCGGAAAAGATGCGCGATGTATTGCAGGCCGAACTCGTGGCGCTTTGCATCGCCGGATGAAATCGTCCGGCACCTGCTTAATATGACAGGCATCATAAATCCCCGCGAGAGTTAGTCTCCGCGCCGAAACAACAGCCAGTACCCGTCGGCAGCAGGCGGGTGCGCAAGGCTCATGGGAGAAAAGCGATGATCCGCCACGTGGTCATGATCAAGTTCAAGAAGGATGCTCCGCAGGACAAGATCGATACCTTCCTCACCGAAGTGAAGAAGCTGTCGCACCTCAACCGCGAAGTGCGCGATTACAGCCACGGCCTGTGCGTCAAAACCCGCTATCATTCGGGCGATTTCGATTTCGCCAATTGCTGCGACATCGATACGTACGAAGCGATGGACCGCTACATGTCGCACTGGTCGCATTTGCGCATGACGCCATTTCTGCCCGACATCCTGGAAAACATGATCTCGTTCGATTGGGAAATCGATTATCACGGCCCCGAATTCGACGAGAAACTCGCCGCCGAGGAAGCCGCGCGCGAAGCGGCCCGCGTGCTGCCGATCCACGCCGATCCCGCCAAGGCCTTTGTCCCCGAACTGCGCGGACAGACCCGTGAACGCGCGCGCGAAATGTGCGAAACCGTCGGCCTTGTGCTGTCGGGCGACGAGGAGGAGATTATCGGCTCGGTCTGGGCGCCCAACCGCATCATGTTCCTCACCCCGGATGCCGGCACCGAAGTGGCCAAGGGCAGCGAAGTGAAGATCGGCATCACCGGCAACTGGCTCACCGGCCCGGCCGTGCCAGCGGGTGATGGCCCCGCCTGGTAAGCGCGCTCACACCGCCGAATGCACAAAACGCGATGTGTCGCAACGCGCCCGGAGACCAGTAGGCTTCTCGGCTGCCCGCGTATTATCGTGCCGAAAACCACGGAGAGACCCTGCCATGATCATTCTTGCCGGCCACCTCAAAACCAGCCCCGACCTCGTCGAGGAACTGGCGGCCGCGCTCCAGTCGCTAGTCGCCGGCACCGTTTTGGAAGACGGCTGCCTCGATTACCACTTCGCCATCGACAGCAAGGCGGAAGGCAGCATCCTCGTCTATGAACGCTGGCGCGATCAGGATGCGCTGAGCACGCATCTGGCACTGCCCGCCATCGGCGCGGTGCTGGGCGGCTGGGCCGATCGGATCGAGATCACCGTGCGCAAATTCGATGCCGCCAACGAACGCGGCTTCACCGACTGAATTTCAATAGATAAAATCCGGAGAGTTACCGCCATGGCCATCACAAATCGCCGCATCGTCCTGCAATCGCGCCCAACCGGCCTGCCGGTGCCTGAAAACTTCCGGATCGAGGAGGTTGCCGTGCCCGACCTCGAGGAGGGCCAGGTTCTCATTGAAAACCGCATTTTCGCGATCGATCCGGCGGTCCGCGGCATGCTCGATGATGTGAAAAGCTACATGCCGCCGGTGCAGATCGGCGCCTTGATCCCGACAATGGTGCTGGGGCGCGTGCTGGCGTCGCGCAATCCCGATTTCCGCGAAGGCGATTATGGCCGCTCGTTCATCGGCTGGGAGACCCACTCGGTCATTTCGCCGGGCAGCGTCGGCTTTGAAAACGTCTCCGTTGCCGATGATCTTCCGCTCACCGCCTACATGGGCGCATGCGGCTGGTCCGGCATCACGGCTTATGTCGGCCTGAAGCGCTATGGTGAAATGCGCGAAGGCGACGAAGTGCTGATCAGCGCGGCCGCCGGCGCGGTCGGTTCGGTAGCGGGGCAGGTCGCCCGGCTTTCCGGCTGCCGGGTGGTCGGCACGGTCAGTTCGGACGACAAAGCCAAGATCGTCACCGACCTGCTCGGCATGGATGCGGCGATCAATTATCGCAGCTGCGACAGCCTCGAAGACGAAATCGACCGGCATTTCCCGAACGGCATCGACCTTTACTTCGACAATGTCGGCGGCGCGACGCTCGATGCGGTGTTGCCCCGAATGAAGGCGTTCGGCCGCATTCCGGTGTGCGGCATGATCGCCAACTACAACAACCAGACCGATCCCTATCGCCTGCGCAACATCTGGCAGGTGCTGGTGAACCGCATCACGATGCGCGGATTTCTGGCCTACGAAGCACCCGACATGCTGCACGAAGCCGAGACTGCGCTTGCAGACTGGGTGCGCTCCGGCCAGCTGGTAGCGACCGAAAACGTCGCGACCGGGCTCGATTCCACGCCCGATGCCTTCATCCGCCTGATGACCGGTCAGACCACCGGCAAGACGCTGGTGCGGCTCGACGAGAACGTCTCGACCCTGGCCGACTGGACGGTGGCGCGGAATGGATGAAGCGGGCCTCGACGGGCTCGTCTCACGGGCCTGCCTGCAAGATCTTGTCGCCGATTATGCCGGCCTGATCGACTGGATCGACTGGGATGCGCTGGACAAGGTGTTCTGGCCCGATGCGCAGTTCGATTTCGGCATGTTCAAGGGCGATCTTGCCGCCTACCGCAGCTTCGTTTGCAGGCTGGAGGAGCCTTATGCACGGCGGCTGCACCTGTTCGGCCTTCCCGTGATTCGCATCGATGGCGACCGCGCAAGGGTCGATGCCGGCAGCCTCATCACCTGCCGCACCGATGCGCCCGCACCGGGCATCGACGATACGTTCTGGGGCCGTTACCTGTTCGAAGCCGAACGCCGCGACGGCGAATGGCGCTTTTCGAGCCTCACTTACCTGCTCAATCTGGCCGAGCGGGTGGAACGCACCGCCGACGATCGCGCCGGCCCCATGAACTTCGGCGAAGGCCTGTCGCCCCACCACCCCTTCGCCCCGCGCCTCACCATTGACGAACGCCCAAAAACCTAGCAATAGCCCGCCTTCCGCGCACGTGGGCGGTTAGCTCAGTTGGTAGAGCATCTCGTTTACACCGAGAGGGTCGGGGGTTCGAGCCCCTCACCGCCCACCATTTTCCGAACTATTTTGCCAGTGTATCCGCCAGCATCGCATCGGTGCGCGCGCTGGACCAGTCGTGGGCGCCGACCATGCGCCACACTTCCTTGCCGGCGGCATCATAAAGCACCGTCGTGGGCAGCAGGCCGGTGTTGTAGTGGAAGCCGAGGTCGTTAGATGGGTCGAGCCAGGGTTTCAGGTGGCGGAACTGCTTCTCGGCAAAAAAGCGCGCGACCTTTTCGGCGTTGCCCGAATCCTGCGAGATGGTCAGCACCGTCACCCTGCCGCGAAATTTCTCGGCCAGCCCGTCGAGCATCGGCATTTCGAGGACGCAGGGGCCGCACCATGTCGCCCACAGGTTGATCAGCACCGGCTTGCCCTTCAGCTCGGCGGAGGACAGCGACTGGCCGGCGGGATCGGAAAACTTGAAATCGGGCATGGCGGCACCGCGACTGGCGATGTCCAGCGTGCCGTTGAAGCTCTTCGTGTCGTCCTTGGTGTCGCTCGGGGCGGATTGTGTGGCGCTGGGCGGTTGCGCCTTATCCGGGGTTTGCCTATCGCACCCCGCAAGAACGAGCGCCAAGGACAGCGTCAGGGGCGACAGCAACAGAACGGACGAGCGCAGGGACATGACGGGCAATACGGGCTCCAACCAGATGTGGGGCGGGCGTTTCGCGGCCGGCCCGTCGGCAATCATGCGCGAGATTAACGCCTCGATTCCGTTCGACAAGGCGCTGTGGCGGCAGGATATCGCAGCGTCAAAGGCCCATGTGGGCATGCTGGGCGCGCAAGGCATTGTTTCTGCGGAAGATGCTGCCGTCATCGCCGGCGGGCTGGATGCGGTTGCGGCCGAATATGAAGCCAATGGGGTGCCGGAAAACTGGGACCTCGAAGATATCCACATGACCACCGAAAGCCGGCTGGCCGAACTGGTCGGCCCTGTGGCGGGCCGGCTTCACACCGCACGCAGCCGCAACGATCAGGTGGCGACCGATTTTCGCCTGTGGGTGCGCGATGCCATGGACCAGGCCGAAGCCGGCTTGCGCGATTTGCAGGTCGCTTTGGTCGGGCGCGCCAGCGAACATGCCGACAGCATCATGCCCGGCTTCACGCACTTGCAGACGGCGCAGCCCGTCACGCTGGGGCATCACCTCATGGCCTATTACGAGATGGCGCAGCGTGATCGCTCGCGGTTTGCCGCCGCTCGCACCCGCATAAACCAGTGCCCGCTGGGCGCGGCGGCGCTCGCCGGCACCGGCTTTCCGATCGACCGTTTCCGCACGGCCGAAGCGCTGGGTTTCGAGCGCCCGACCGACAACAGCCTGGATTCCGTGAGCGACCGAGATTTCGCCATCGATTACCTGATGGCGGCGGCGCAATGCTCGCTCCACCTGTCGCGACTGGCGGAAGAATTCATCATCTGGGCGAGCCAACCCTTTGGTTTCGTTACCTTGCCGGACAGTCTTTCCACCGGCAGCTCGATCATGCCGCAGAAGAAGAATCCCGATGCGGCAGAGCTGGTGCGCGGCCATTCGGGCCGGATCGTCGGCTGCCTGACGGCGCTGATGATCACGATGAAGGGCCTGCCGCTCGCCTATTCGAAGGACATGCAGGACGACAAGCCGCCGGTGTTTGAGGCGGCCAGCCTGCTGGCACTGTCGATCGCGGCAATGACCGGCATGGTCGCCGAGGCGACGTTCCGCACGCCCCGCATGCGCGCCGCCGCCGAACTGGGCTATGCCACCGCGACCGATCTGGCCGACTGGCTGGTGCGGCAGGCGAACATCCCGTTCCGCGAGGCGCACCACATCACCGGCAGCGCGGTGAAACT
Organism: Novosphingobium sp.; assembly: GCA_027311705.1. Lineage (GTDB taxonomy): Bacteria > Pseudomonadota > Alphaproteobacteria > Sphingomonadales > Sphingomonadaceae > Novosphingobium. Next base: position 39,051 of record DAICYJ010000133.1, read on the forward strand.
GGCGGAAAGCCGGGGCGTGGCGCTCGATGCGCTGCCGCTGGCGGACCTTCAGGCCATCGACGCGCGTATCGACGATCGGGTTTATTCGGCGCTTTCGGTGGAAGCGAGCGTGGCCGCGCGCGCCAGTCATGGCGGAACCGCGCCGGCTGAGGTAAGGAAGCGCGTGACGCAGGCGCGCATCGCGCTGGGCCTTGAGGAGTAAGCGGTTGGTTCGTCGGCATGCCATTGTCTTGCTCGGCCTCACGGCCGTCGCCCTAGCGGGCTGCGGCAACCGGCGTCCGCTGAAAACAGAGGCGGGGCAATCGCTGCCCCCCGCACCTTATGGCCGGGCGGAGAAACCCAATGCGGACGATCTTCTGAGCGCACCCGTTCAGGCCCGTCCGCAACGCAGCGTAGAGCTGCGCAGTCGTTCGCAGGACCGCGAGGACGATCCTTTCGACCTGCCGCCCGAAAACTGATCTTTTTCAAGAGTTTTTCATGGACCATTTCCATTATGTCGACGGCGTCCTGAGCGCCGAGGACGTGCCGCTGCCGGCCATTGCCGCTGCTGTAGGCACGCCCGTCTATGTCTATTCGCGCGCCACGTTGACGCGCCATGCCCGCGTTTTCCGCGATGCGCTGGGCATCCTGCCCGCTGCGCGTATCGCTTTTGCGGTCAAGTCCAACCCCAATCTTGCGGTGCTGAGGGTGCTCGCAGCCGAAGGCTATGGCGCCGACGTGGTTTCGGTCGGCGAACTGGAACGCGCGCTGGCGGCGGGCATGGACCCCGAAGCCATCGTGTTTTCGGGCGTGGGCAAGACCGCCGCCGAACTGGCGCGCGCGCTGGAAGTCGGGATCGGCCAGTTCAACCTCGAAAGCGAGGAAGAAGGCCTGGAACTGGCGGAAATCGCCGTGCGGATGGGCAAGGTTGCGGCCTGCGCGCTGCGCGTCAACCCGGATGTCGATGCCGGCACCCACGGCAAGATCTCTACTGGCAAGGCCGAGAACAAGTTCGGCGTGCCGTTCGATCGCGCCGCCGCCATCTATGGCCGGCTGGCGCAGACCCCCGGTCTCGCCATGCGGGCGCTGGCGCTGCATATCGGCAGCCAGCTTTCCAGCCTCGATCCGCTGGAAGCCGCGTTCACCAAGGTCGGCGGGCTTATGCATGCGATCCGTGGCGCTGGCCATGCGGTCACCCACATGGATCTCGGCGGCGGTATCGGCGTGCCCTACAAGACCGGCGACGTGTTCCCACAACCGGCGGAATATGCCGCGATGGTCGCTCGTGTCACCGGCAACTGGGGCGTCACGCTGATGTTCGAACCGGGCCGCGTGATCACCGGCAACACCGGCGTGCTGATGACCGAAGTGGTGCGGGTGAAGGAAGGCGCAGGCGCGCCGTGGGTGGTGATCGATGCCGCCATGAATGACCTCGCCCGCCCGGCGCTTTACGATGCCTGGCACGATTTCGCGGCAGTGCAGCCCGATGGCGAGCGGTTTGTCGCCAACATCGTCGGCCCGATCTGCGAATCGAGCGACACCTTTGCGATGGCGCGCGACATCGACCTCGTGAAGCGCGGCGATCTGGCGGTTTTCCGCACGGCAGGTGCCTATGGCGCGACGATGGCCAACACCTACAATTCGCGGCCGCTGGTGCCCGAAGTGATGGTTGATGGCGAAAAGTGGGCCGTGGTGGCCGACCGAATCGATCCCGCGACAATACTGGCCGCAGAGCGCGTGCCTGACTTTTTGGCAGGATAAGCCACAATGCAAAGCCTGCCCTTGTTCCACCGCATCGCCGGCCAGCCGGTGATCGTGCTGGGGCAGGGCGAGGCGGCAGATGCCAAGCGCCGGCTGGTCGAGCGGGCCGGGGGGAGGGTGGTCGAAGAACTTGCCGAAGGCATCGACATCGGCGCGCGGCTGGCGTTCATCGCGCATGAGGACGAGGCTGCGGCGCAGGCCGATGCCATTCGCGCGCGCTGCGCCGGGCTGCTCGTCAACGTCGTCGACCGCCCGGCGCTGTGCGATTTTACGGTGCCTTCGCTGGTGGACCGCGATCCGGTGATCATCGCCGTGGGCACCGGTGGCGCGTCTGCAGGGCTGGCCAAGGCGCTGCGCCTGCGGCTGGAACGCCTGCTGCCGCAGCGATTGGGTGCCTTGGCCGAGGCGCTGTTTGCCGCGCGCCCCGCAATCCGCGAGCGTTGGACCGGGGGCAGCGATCGCCGGCGTGCTCTCGATGCCGCGCTGGATGAAGGCGGAGCGCTTGATCCCTTTCGCGAAGGAGCGGCGCAACAGGTGCCTGCGTGGCTGGCGGGTGACGATGGCGCTCTGGCAGGACGCTTCACCATCCGCCTGCGCTCGAATGATCCCGACGACCTGACGGTACGCGAAGCGCGCCTTTTGGGTCAGGCCGACGCGGTCATTGTCAAAGGGGCAGTTTCGCCCGCCATCCTTGCACGCGCCCGCGCCGATGCCGCGCGGTTGCTGCCGGACGATCCTGCGCCGCAAATCGGAATTGTGGTCGCAATTGAAGCGGCTTAGGCCTTCTTCGGCGCCAACAGAAAGTTGATCCAGCCGCTGGCTACCAGCTTGTCACGGTCGGCCTGCCACGCCTCGACCCGCACGTTGGCCACGCGCCGTCCGGTGCGGATCACCTGCCCCAGCGCGAATGTCCGCTGGGGGGTGCCGCCGCGCAAGAATTCGATGGTGATGTTCACCGGCTTCAACTGCATGCCCTGCGCATCCTCCGCCAGTTCGGCGTAGAGTGCGACGTAGGCTGCGATTTCAAGCATTCCGCCAATCGCGCCGCCGTGGAGATAGCCGGGCCGCCCCTGCGCCCGCACTGCGAAATCCATCGCCACCACGGGCGTGCCGTCTGCAAGCCGGTCGATTTCCATGCCCATGGCGCGGGCATACGGAGGAAGCTTGCTCTGGCTCATGCGCGGGCGGCCTGTTCGCTGTCGATCAGCATGAAGATGCCGGCGGCATGAGCGACCGGATCGGTCGGATCGCCATCGTGCGCCACGCCGCGCACGAACGCCATGCTGCGGCGCACCTGATAACATTCGCAGCGGGCGACCACGGTCTTGCCGGGCTGTGCCGCGCGAACGTAGTCGATCCGCAAGTCCAGCGTGACATGCGGGGTAAAACCGCCACGCCGCGCCCAGACCGACAGCGACGTGCAGTTATCGAGCAGGCTGATGACCGGCCCCGACGCCAAAACGCCGGTTTCCTCAACGCCGACAAGATCTTCACGCCACGGCAGCGCGGTTTCGACCCAGTCGTCACCATGCGCCAGATACGTCAAGCCCAGGAATTCGTTGTGGCCAAGCTTGCATGCCAGCGCGGCAATCCCGGCAAGGTCGAACGGTGCCTTTTCAATGGCAGGCGACGGGCGTTCGGGTGCATCATCCATGGCGCCTTGGTGCAGTTCACGCGGGCCGATTACAACCTTTTAATTTCCCAGCGCAGGCCATGCGACGCACATTCCAGAGGCCGGCAGGACGCCGGTTTTTCCATGGAGGACCAAAGGGATGGAATTACCCAAGCTTTCACTTGCGGCGCTGCCGCAGCTCGCCACCGCGACCGGCGTTTACGGCAGCACCGCCGAACGAAAAGGTCCGCTCGCGCTGGCCAGCGACCTGATCATCGTGATGATGGTCTATTCCTACAAGAAACCGTGACCTTCGGGGAGCCGGCATTATGCGCATCGACACCACCCTTGCTGCCTTGCGCGATGATCCGGCTCCTGTAATCCGCGCCGCCGATGCGGCAGACGCGGCACTGGCCCGATGGCGCACCACACCCGCTGCGGCGCGCCTGCTGGCGGAACTTGCCGCCTATGGCGCGGGCGGGGATCTGCGGGAATGCCCGCACCTGTCGAACTTGATGGGCAATGGCGATGCCGGGGCAGTCCACACGATGCTGGCGGACTTGTGCACTGTGTTGGCGGATCATCCGCTGGGCCAGCCGGCGCTGGCTGCCACGCGTTCGGCGGGGGCGTGCCGGATGACGCTGGCGTCCGCAGGCCGGGCCTCGCTGTCACTGGCGCTGGCGGAGCCGACACGTTGCGATGCCGATGCGCCCGATCATGCCGTGTTCGGTGGCGGCCAGATGCAACTTCGCGTCCTTGCCGGCGCGGCGCGGGGATTTCTCGCCAGTCGCGATGGCGAATTGGTGCCGGTTCAACTGGCCACCGGGTTCGCCTGCGCGCTCGATCTCGATCGGCGGACGCTGGAACTGGCGGAGGTGGACAGCCCGCTGGTGACGCTGCGGCTGCACCGGCGTGCAGCGGATGCAGGCGTGCTTCAGGACATTGCGCTCACCGATGGAGCGGTGCTGGCGCAATCGGCGGACGACCCGCGCGAAAGCCGGATCGAGATGGCGATGGCTCTGCTGGGCCGCATGGGCCGCACCGATGCGGCCCCGATACTCGCCGCCTGTTCGCGTGAAGGCAGCGCGCCGCGCCGCTGGCAGGCGCTGCGCGAATGCCTCGCGCTCGATACCGCCACAGGATTTGCCGCGCTGCTGGAAACGATGGAGCGGCCGGACGATCCCCTGCGCGCCGATGCGCGCGCGCTGGCTGAAGCGTTGGCATCGCAACACCCCGCGCTCGCGCGCATGATGGAGGATGTCACATGCCCCGCGTGATCGATTTCGCCACGCCGCCCGCATCCATCAGCCTTGCCGAATGCGCAAACCGGCTCGCCACGCGCGGGTTCGATCCTGCCGACGAGGACAGCCTGCTGGCCGGGGCGGAAGCGCTCAAGGCGCTGGGCGGCAACCCCACATTCCTGGGCGATCTGCTGATCGACAACCTCAAGGCAGGATATCGCGACGAAGCCACCAACGCCTATGGCCCCCAAGTGGTCATGCTGGCCAATCCCGCCGACGACTGTTTCCTGCGCGCGAACATCTGGCCCTCTCGCGAAGACGGGATGCTGGCAGCCAGCGGCGGCGATGCATTTGCCTTCGCCATGCCGCACGATCACAACTTCAGCTTCCTGACGCTGGGCTATTTCGGCCCCGGTTATTGGAGCGACTATTACGAGTTCGACTACGAGGATGTGGCGGGCTGGACCGGCGAGCCGGTCGACCTGCGCTTCACCGAACGCGCGCGGCTCTCGCCCGGCAAGGTATTGCTTTATCGCGCGCACCGCGACGTCCACGTGCAGCACCCGGCCGACGCGCTTTCTGTGTCGATCAACGTGATGCACACCGCGCCGCATCAGAACTGGTTCGACCAGTACTCCTTCGACACCAGTACCCGCACCGTCAGCGGGATCGTGACGCAAGGCGCGAGCGAGGTGGCGCTGCGGCTGGCCGTGGCGTTGGGGATAGGCGAGGGGCAGGACGTCGCGCGCGACTTAGCCCGCCATCATCCCAGCGACCGGATGCGGCTGGCGGCGTGGGAAGCGCTTGCGGGCGGAGCGCCCGATCTTGCATCTCGTGATGCGGTGTGGCGCGATGCCGAACGTACCGGCAACCGCATGGTGGCGGGCGAGGCCGCGCGGCGGCGGCGGGAACTGGCCTAGAACGCACTGCCCATTAGCGCGTCGATCGCGCCTTGCAGGATCAGTGCAGCAGCGTGCGAATCGATGCGTTCGGCGCGGCGGGCACGGCTGAAATCCTGTTCGATCATCGCGCGTTCGGCGGCCTGCGTGCTCCAGCGTTCGTCCCACATCAGGATCGGCAGGCCAAGGTCTTCCAGATTGCGCGCCATCGCCCGCGCGCCCTGGCTGCGCGGGCTTTCGCTGCCGTCCATGTTGAGCGGCAGGCCCACGACCATGCCGGCCACACCGCGTTCGATAATCTGCTCGCGGATCAGCGCCTTGTCCGCAGTGAACTTGCGCCGCATGATCGTCTTGCCGGCGGTGGCAAAGCGCCAGCCCGGATCGCATATGGCCACGCCGATGGTCTTCGTGCCGGTATCCAGCCCGATCAGCGCACCGCGTTGCGGCAGCGCGTCGCGCATTTCAGGCATGGATGTAGTGATCATTTGGAGCGCGCGGCGACCCATGCCGCTTCGCGCCGGGCCACATCGGCGCGAACATCGGTCCAGAACAATGGGTAGTCGTAAACGTGGTAGTTGTTGCCGGGCAGCACATAGGGACCCATGTCCGGCCCGTTGCCCAGCATCAGCAATCCGGTTTTGGCGTCGCAACGCGCGCCCACGGCCTGGGCCACGATCTTGCCGCTCTTGAGGTCGGGCGAGGGCACCATCGTGCCCAGATTGGCCTGCGCCGGGGCATCGGGCGCCGCGCCGCCATTCAGCGGATTGGTGCAAACCACCGCCTCGGTGCCGCGCGGCTTGCCATCCAGGCCAACGCTTGCGTGATAGGCATTGAGCATTACCGCCGAATCGGCCGGTTCGGCAAAGCTGAGCCAGCTCAACAGGCATCCTGCCTGATCCGGGCCCTTGCAAGCCGAAACGCCCATTGCGGACAAGTCGTGCTGCGGGGAGACTGGCCAGCCGACGGCATAGATGGCGACGATCCGCTTTTCGAGGGCGGTGCCCTTCACCTTTTCCTTCACCAGCCGAAGCAGGTGCAGCGATCCCTGACTGTGGCCGGCCAGCACGATCGGCGCGTCGGCGGGCACCTGTTTCACGAACGCGTCGAAGGCCTGCGCCACATCGGCATAGGCGATGGCGAGGGCCTGGCGCGATTCGGGCCGATCGACGAGGAAGCTGCCGAACGCGGCCTGGCGATAGCGCGGCACCCAGATCGCGGAACTGCCGTTGAATGCGCTGGCCATGCCCTGCACGAACAACTGCGCGCGCATATGCGAATCGCGGTCGTCTATGGGGCCGTTCCAGCGGTCACGGGCGAGGTAGCTCGACGGATGGATGAAGAACACCCACGCCTTGCCCGGCATGTCGGCCCGCGCGCCTTCGGGCAGGTATCGCGAGGGATCGTCGGCGATGCCGGGGCGCGAAATCCACATCGCCGGATCGTCATAGGCATTGGCGGCCAGCGGCGGCAATTGTTCGAACGATCCGCGCGGCACGAAGGTAAACTCGGTCAATTCCTTCGACCAGATGCGCAGCACCAGCAGCGCTGCGATGATCAATCCGACGAGGATCGCCACGAAATAGAGGAACTTGCGCGCCATGGGTGTTAGGGTGCGTCAACCGCAGAACCAGAGCGGTCGTTACGTTCCGCCTGCCGTTCCAGCGCGATTTTTAACATGGCGACCAGCGGGTCGGCGAGCGCCAGACCAAGGATGCCGAACATCACGCCGAAGATGAGCTGCGCGCCCAGCACCAGCGCGGGGGCAAGGTCCGCCGTGCGCTTGGCCACCATCGGCACGATGATGTTGCCGTCCACCGTCTGCACCACAAGGTAGACCGCGATGCAGTAGATCCCCATCGTCGTGCCGCCCGAAAAGCCCACCAGCACCATCAGCAAGCCTGAAATGGGCGCGCCGATATTGGGCAGGAACGCCAGCAACCCGGTCAGGATGCCCAGCAAGGCCGCCATCGGCACGCCGTAAAGCGCCAGCGCGATCCACGTCGCCACCCCTTCGGTCGCCATGCCGATCAGGCGGCCGAACAGCAGCATGCGCAGCGAACGGCCCATGCGGTGGGCGGTGCCGTGCCAGTTTTCGCGCGTCGATTCGGGCAGCATCCATGCCAGCCCGCGCTGGTAGATATCGGGTTCGAGCACGAAATAGATGCCCAGAATCATGATCAGGAAAGCTGTGGTGAACCCGCCCAATATACCGCCGAGAGCCTGCGTGACGGGGCCAACGCCGCCGATGGCCTGTTCGGCAAGCTTCGAAAAGTCAGGCTCGCCCACCAGAAGGCCCTTGGTGTGCGCATAGTCCAGCAGGCGCTGCGATTGCGCCTGGATAATGGCGGGGAACTGTGCGGCCTGTTCGGCAATCTGGTTGCCGGCAAACATGAAAAGCCACACCATCAGCCCGACCGCGCACAGCAACACGATGGTAATGCGCAATCCCCGACCAACCGGCAGAACCCGGCGCAGCAGGCGCTGTCCGCCATCAATGAGTGCGGCAAAAACCACGCCGCCGAAGATCACCAGCAGCGGCTGCGCCAGGAACACCGCGAGCGCCACGAAAGCCACCATGCCGATCCACACGGCGGCCTTCTTGGCCTCCTTGCGCACGATGTCGTCGCGAATGTCGGTTGGACCCGGGTTGGCCGCCGTCGTTGGCAAACCGGCATTCTCGCCAGCACTTTCCATCATTACTTCCCTGCCGGCTTCGTCACGATTGTCGGTGCGATCATGGGGCGCAGTCTGGTCCACGAACGGTTCGTGCGCAAGGCACCCCACCAGCTTGCGGGAGACCAGCTTTCGCTACCATTGAATGAAAATGTCACGAACTCAGCACGTCCGCCAACGTCCGAGAGCGGAACTGGACCGCCAAGCCCCTCTTCCTCGGTGGGCACGCGGCTGTCGGCCGAATGATCGCGATTGTCGCCCATCAGGAACACGCGGCCAGCCGGAATGCGCAGTTCGGCCATGTTGTCGAACCGCTGCTGCATGTGGTCGATCACGCGATAGGTCGCGCCATTGGGCAGCGTTTCGCGCAGAATCGGCAGCTCGCAATAAAAGCGCCCATCTGCGGCGCGGAAACGCAATCCGGGAAATTCCTCCGGCGCGCACGGCTGGTTGGCGTCGACCGGCAGTTCCAGCGGCGGTTCCACCACTTGCGGCACCGGCTTGCCGTTCAACACGACCTGCCCATTGATCACGGCGATGCGGTCGCCCGGCAGGCCGATCACCCGCTTGATGTAATCGTCCTCGCGGCCTTTGGGCACCACGATCACGATGTCGCCATATTCGGGCGTGCGGCCCAGCAGCTTGGCGTTTGATCGGGGCAGGACGTGGAACGAGGCGGAAACCCACGACCAGCCATAGGGATACTTCGACACCACCAGCCGGTCGCCCACCAGCAGGTTGGGCATCATCGAGATCGAGGGGATGTAGAACGGCTTGGCGATCAGGCTGTGGAACGCGATCACGGCGAGCAGCATCATCGCCAGCCCGCGCAATTCGGCCAGCCAGTTGGTGCTGCGCGCATCCGCATCGCCTGGATCGCTCGCAGGAATGTCGATCGGTGCCAATGCTTCGGGAGTGGGCGGTGCGCCGGTTTCAACCGTTATCCGGTCTTCGCTCATGCGGCACCCGGCGAAAGCGGCCGCGCCTCGATCACCACGAAGGCCTGCGCCCAGGGGTGATCGTCGGTCAGCGTCAGGTGGACGACCGCCTCGTGCCCTGCGGGGGTAATCGCCGCCAGCCGCGCGGCCGCCCCGCCGGTCAGCGCCAGGGTCGGCGCGCCGGATCGGGCATTGACCACGCCGATGTCCTTCATGAACACGCCCGCCTTGAACCCGGTGCCAACCGCCTTGGAAAACGCCTCCTTGGCAGCGAATCGCTTGGCCAGCGTGCCTGCCTTGGTGAACGGCCGCCGCGCCGCCTTGGCGCGCTCGATCTCGGTAAACACGCGATTCTCGAACCGCTCGCCAAACCGGTCGAGTGACGCCTGGATACGCTCGATGTTGCAGAGGTCTGATCCGATGGCGACGATCATCCCGCAGCCGCCGCCGGGCGCGCATCGTCCATCAATTCCCGCATCCGCCGCACCGCGCTTTCCAGCCCGACGAAGATCGCCTCGCCGATCAGGTAGTGCCCGATGTTCAGCTCGGCCAGCTGCGTAATGGCGGCGACCGCCTGCACATTGTCGTAGGTCAGGCCGTGTCCGGCATGGGGCTCGATGCCGTTGCGCGCGGCCAGCGCGGCCATGTCGGACAAGCGTTGCAGTTCATGCGCGCGCGCTTCGCCCTCGGCATGGGCGTATTCGCCCGTATGCAGTTCCACCACCGGCGCGCGCAGCTTCATCGCCGCTTCGATCTGGCGCGGTTCGGGCGCGATGAACAGGCTGACGCGGATGCCGGCATCAGTCAGCCGCGCGACAATGGGGGCCAGCCGGTTGTGCAGCCCTGCCGCGTCGAGCCCGCCTTCGGTCGTGCGCTCCTCGCGCCGTTCGGGCACGATGCAGGCGGCGTGAGGCTTGTGACGCAGCGCAATCGCCAGCATCTCGTCGGTTGCGGCCATTTCGAAGTTCAGTGGCAGGTTCGTCGCTGCCTGAATTCGGGCAATATCCTCGTCGCGGATGTGTCGGCGATCCTCGCGCAAGTGCGCGGTAATGCCGTCGCCGCCCACCGCCGCCACGATCTCCGCCGCCCGCACCGGATCGGGATGGTCCCCGCCGCGCGCGTTGCGGATGGTGGCGACGTGATCGATGTTCACGCCCAGCCGCAGCCGCGCCGGGGTCAGCGCACTGGTCACGCCTGCGCCCGGCTGCCGGGCTTGATCGCCGGAGTGGCGGCGAGGCTGGCGGGCACTTCTTCGGGTGCGTAGGTCGGGAAATTGAACGCCACCAGCGGGAAGAACGGCACGCCCAGATCGACCGTCCCGGCAGAACGATCGATGAGCGCTGCCCCGGCGACCACTTCAGCCCCCGTCGCTTCGATGGCCTTGATCGCCTCACGGCTGGAAAGCCCGGTGGTCACCACGTCCTCCACCATCAGCACCTTGTCGCCCGGCGCCAGTGCAAAGCCCCGGCGCAGTTCGAACGTGCCGGTCGGCCGTTCGACGAACATGGCCTCCACGCCCAGCGCGCGGCCCATTTCATGGCCGATGATCACCCCGCCCATTGCGGGCGAAACCACCTTTGTTATCTGCTGGCGAATGTCGCGCGGCAGCTTTGCCGCCAGCGCCCCCGCCAGCCGCGCGGCGCGCGTCGGCTCCATCAGCACGCGGGCGCATTGCAGGTAATGTGCGCTGTGCCGGCCTGACGAGAGCAGGAAATGCCCTTCCAGCAGGGCTTGGCTGGCCCGGAATTCGGCGAGAATTTCGTCTTCCTGCATGGCGTGTTCCATCATCGACCGGCGCAGCCGCCGTGACTCTATAATACAGGGGCGTGCAAATGGCCCGTGCCTGCACCATCGGCAAGTGATTTTAGCAAGGTGTCCCATAGGGCTTGCCGGGGGTGGAAAAATATGCGCAACGCTGCTTGAGGCTTGGGGCGACCGCGCGTATAGGCCGGTCAATTCAGGGTACCAATGGGGTTGCACGTGCGCCATCCGGCCGGGTGCAAACAGGGAAAAGCGGAACATTTGACGATGAGTCTTGCCGAGAACGCCCGTCGCATGGGCAAAGCGATCCGCCACTTCGGCCTTGCCACTTTTGGCATGGCTGCTGCGCTCTCGATCGCTCCGCAAGCGATGGCGGCACAGGCCGCTGCGCCTGCACCCGTCGCTGCCGAGCCGGTTGCAGCCGCGCCTGCCGCTCCGATGGCTCCGGCCGTCACTGCATCGCCCGCGGCGCAAGCTGCCGCGACGACAGCCGCTGCCGACAAATACGTGCCCATGAAGCCCACGCCGGGCAAGGGTCAGCCAGTCGACGGTGGAATTGGTTTCCAGGACCAGTATTCGCCCACCGGCAAGCAGGCGCTGGCGATGCACGATTACCTGCTGATGCCGGTCATCACCGTCATCACGCTGTTCGTGCTGTTCCTGCTGCTTCTCGTCATGGCCAAGTTCCGCCGCGCCAAGAACCCGGTCGCTTCGAAGACCAGCCACAACACGCTGATCGAAGTCGTGTGGACGCTGGTTCCGGTGCTGATCCTCGTGGTCATGGCGGTTCCTTCGATCCGCCTGCTCGCCCAGCAGTACAAGCCCGCACCCAAGGGCGCGCTGACCGTGAAGGTCACCGGCTACCAGTGGTACTGGGGCTACACCTATCCCGACAACGGCGGCTTCGAAGTCGTTTCGAACATGCTGTCCGATGCCGACGCGGTCAAGAACGGCGAGATGCCGCAGCTTGCCGTCGACAACCGCATGGTCGTTCCCGTTGGCGAACCGATCCGTCTGCAGACCACCGGTTCGGACGTGATCCACTCGTTCTCGGTTCCGTCGCTGTGGTTCAAGCTTGATGCCGTGCCCGGTCGTATCAACGAGAAGGTGCTGATCATCAACGAGCCCGGCGTGTATTACGGCCAGTGTTCGGAACTGTGCGGCGTTCGCCACGGCTACATGCCGATCGCGGTCGAGGCTCTGCCCCGTCCGAAGTTCGAGGCCTGGGTGAAGGAACAGGGCGGCACCGTTGGCCCCGCGGCAGCAGCACCTGCAGCCGCCGCTCCGGCACCCGCCGCCGCTGCTTCGCCGGCCCCGGCCGCTTAAGACTTATCAGGACAAGGTTCGACCGTCATGGCCACCATTCCCGCCGATCACGAACACTTCGATGCGCATCACGATCATGCGCACGATCATGACCACAAGCCGGCGTTCTTCGCTCGCTGGTTCATGTCGACCAACCACAAGGACATCGGCACGATGTACCTGATCTTCGCGATTTTCGCGGGGATCGTCGGCGGTGCCGTTTCGGGCATCATGCGCGTCGAACTGGCGCAGCCGGGCATTCAGTACCTTGGTGCCGTCGCCCAGTTCCTAGGTGAAAAGAACCCCAGCTTCGACCAGCAGCTCCACCTGTGGAACGTGCTGATCACCGCGCACGGCCTGATCATGGTGTTCTTCATGGTCATGCCCGCCATCATCGGCGGCTTCGGCAACTGGTTCGTGCCGCTCATGATCGGCGCGCCGGACATGGCGTTCCCGCGCATGAACAACATCTCGTTCTGGCTGACGGTAGCGGGCTTCTTCTCGCTGATGTTCTCGGCCTTCGTGCCGGGCGGCACGGGTAACGGCGCAGGCATCGGCTGGACGGCTTACGCTCCGCTTTCCACGTCTGGGTCGACCGGTCCTGCGGTAGACTTCGCGATCTTCTCGCTCCACCTTGCAGGCGCTGGCTCGATCCTGGGTGCGGTCAACTTCATCACCACCATCTTCAACATGCGCGCGCCGGGGATGACCCTGCACAAGATGCCGCTGTTCGTGTGGTCGGTGCTGGTCACCGCGTTCCTGCTCCTTCTGGCGCTGCCCGTCCTTGCCGCCGCGATCACCATGCTGATCACCGACCGCAACTTCGGCACCACCTTCTTCGATGCGGCTGGCGGCGGCGATCCCGTCCTGTTCCAGCACCTGTTCTGGTTCTTCGGTCACCCCGAAGTGTACATCATGATCTTGCCGGGCTTCGGCATCATCAGCCAGATCATCTCGACCTTCAGCCGCAAGCCGGTGTTCGGCTATCTCGGCATGGCTTACGCGATGGTCGCCATCGGTGTCGTCGGCTTCATCGTGTGGGCGCACCACATGTATACGACCGGCCTCGACGTTAACACGAAGATGTACTTCACCGCCGCCACCATGGTCATCGCGGTGCCCACCGGCATCAAGATCTTCTCGTGGATCGCCACGATGTGGGGTGGCAGCCTTGAATTCAAATCGCCGATGATCTGGGCGATCGGCTTCATCTTCCTGTTCACGGTCGGCGGCGTTACCGGCGTCGTGCTCGCCAACGGCGGCATCGACGACAACCTGCAGGACACCTATTACGTGGTGGCGCACTTCCACTACGTGCTGTCGCTGGGCGCGGTGACCTCGCTCTTCGCCGGGTTCTACTACTGGTTCCCCAAGATGAGCGGCCGGATGCACTCCGAGTTCCTCGCCCACCTGCACTTCTGGGTGTTCTTCATCGGTGTGAACACGCTGTTCTTCCCGATGCACTTCCTGGGCATGCAGGGGATGCCGCGTCGCTATCCCGATTACGCTCCGGCATTCGAAATGTGGAACAAGATCGCGACCGACGGCTACATGATCATGGCCGCCAGCATGGTGATCTTCTTCGTGAATGTCGCCTACTCGCTGTTCGCCGGCAAGAAGGCCGTCGGCAACTATTGGGGCGAAGGCGCGACGACGCTGGAATGGACCCTGTCGAGCCCGCCGCCGTTCCACCAGTTCGAAACGCTGCCCGTCATCGACGACAACGCGCACCACTGATCGGTCCGCGCTGGCAAACAAAAGAGGCTCCGGGAAACCGGGGCCTCTTTTGCTTTTGGGGTTATGAAGTTTGCGACCGCAACCGCTGAATTCCCATAACAACCCGCTCATGGTGAGCCGGTCGAACCACCAAAGCACCACGGCCGAAAACCATGCAACCTTCCCCCCTCCCGCAGGCGGGAGGGTCGGGGGTGGGCGGGCCGCAGCCACGATGCTCGAATGCCGGCCCCGAGACCCAAAACTTTCCTACATCGCCAAAATCTGCCTTATCCTGTCGAATGAAGACCTACCCCCGCACCACACTGCGCCGCCGCCCCGCCAGGGTGCCCGCTTTCGTCCCGGTCCCCACCCGCACCCGTGCCGATGGCTGGTCCACGCTTCGTCAGGCCCGCTTCCTCGTCGCGCTCGCCCGCACGCGGTCGGTAAGCGCGGCTGCCCGGCATGTCGGGATGTCGCGGGAGACGGCTTACCGGCTGCGGCAGCGGCCCGGCGCGGAAAGCTTTGCGGCGGCATGGGACCACGCAATCGGGCACGGCGCGGCGGTGAAACGGAAGGTCACACCCGCTGAAATCGCCACGCGGGCAGTGGACGGCCTTGTCCGTCCGGTCGTCCACCACGGCGAATGCGTCGCGCTCGCCGAAAAGGCCGACAATTCAGCGCTTCTGCGGTTCCTCGCCCAGCTCGACCGGATACGGGAAGGGGGCGGCACGGGCTTCGGAAGGTCACAGGTGTCAAATGATGCTTCCGCGTCAACTTCGGCTAGCGATCATCCCTTTCCCCGCAGCGCGCCGCAGCCTATAGGCCGCTGATTATCATGACTCAGCCAGCCATTTCACCCGCATTGCCCGCCGATTGGCGCGATTTCTTCGCGCTGACAAAGCCCCGCGTCATGTCGCTGGTGATCTTTACCGGCCTATGCGGCCTGCTGGCCGCGCCGGGCAGCCTGCATCCGGTGCTCGCCTTCACCGCTATCCTGTGCATCGCGGTGGGCGCCGGCGGCGCTGCCGCCTTGAACCAGTGGTGGGAGGCCGATCTAGACGCCGGCATGAAGCGCACGGCGCAGCGCCCGCTTCCGGCAGGGCGCATGGACCGCGAATCCGCCCGCGATTTCGGCTTTGGCCTGTCGGGTGCCGCCGTCGCCATCATGGGCCTTGCCATCGGCTGGCTGCCCGCCGCCATCCTCGCGCTGTCGATCTTCTATTATTCGTGGATCTACACCGTCTGGCTCAAGCCGCGCACGCCGCAGAACATCGTGATCGGTGGCGGGGCAGGGGCCTTTCCTCCCTTGATCGGCTGGGTCGCGGTAACGGGTGACATCACCCTGATGCCGGTCCTGCTGTTCCTGATCATCTTCATGTGGACCCCGCCGCACTTCTGGGCACTCGCCCTGTTCGTGAAGACCGACTACGCCAAGGTCGGCATCCCGATGATGCCTGTTGTTGCAGGAGAAAAATCGACCCGGCGGCAGATCCTCGCCTACACCGTTCTGCTGGTGCCGCTGTCGGTGGTGCCGTGGTTCATCGGTGGCACGGGCATGATCTACGGCGTATCGGCGCTGGTGCTGGGCGGCGTGTTCATCGTTCTGTCTACGGAAGTCGGGCTGCGGAGCTCGGTGCCCGATGATGCGATGAAGCCGGAAAAGCGCCTGTTCGCCTTTTCGATTCTCTATCTTTTCATCTTGTTCGCGATGCTGGTCGCAGACCGCTTTGCGACAATCTATGGTTGGCAAGCATGATTGACGATCCCCGGACGCACGACCTCGAACTGTTCCGCGCCCGCCAGAAATCGCGCAACAGGGTGCTGGGTTCCATCCTAGGCGCACTGGCCGTCCTGTTCTTCGCGATCAGCATCGTGAAAATCAGCAATCAATCGCACAAAAAGGCCGAAGCGGCGGCGGCAATGGCTGGGCAGCACTGATGTCTGTCGTGCTCACCGCCGAAGCGCGTCGCAACCGCCGCACGGGTCTGCTGGTGGGCAGCATTGCCTTGGCCATGCTGGGGCTGGGATACGCCTCGGTGCCGCTTTACCGGATGTTCTGCCAGGCCACGGGCTTCAACGGCACCACCCAGCGCGCCACGGCGGCGCAGGCAGCCGGCGTCAAGGCCACCCTGCGCCCAATCACTGTGCGCTTCGATGCCAATGTCGCGCCGAACCTGCCGTGGGTCTTCAAGCCCGAACAGGTGACGCAGGATGGCCGCATCGGCGAGCGCAAGATGGCGTTCTTCACCGCGAAGAACACGTCGGATCACGCGATCATCGGCCGCGCCGTGTTCAACGTGACGCCCGAACAGACCGGGGCCTATTTCCACAAGATTCAGTGCTTCTGTTTCAATGAGCAGCGGCTGGAGCCAGGGCAGGAAGTGCGCATGCCGGTGATCTACTACGTGGATCCCGCCATGCTCGATGATGCCAACGCGCGCGACACGCCGGAAATCACGCTTTCATACACTTTCTTGGAAGCGGCGGGCACCGCAGGAACCGCGACTGTCGTTAAGGCTGCAAAGCCACTGGACCGCATCGCATCTGCTCGATAAAGGCGCATCTGAAATGTTTCCCGGGCGCTCGCCCGGATACCGGATCTGACCTGGGGGAATACGACGACCATGGCCGGCGCTAAGAACCACGATTACCATATCCTTCCGCCCGATATCTGGCCGTTTGTCGGCGCTATCTCGGCGCTCACGCTCACCACTGGCGGCGTGTTCCTCATGCACAAGATGGCTGGCGGGCACGCTCTGTTCTTTGCCGGCCTTGCGGGCGTGATTCTCACGTTCTTCTCGTGGTGGGGCAAGGTCATCAAGGAAGCGCATGCGGGCGATCACACGCCGGTCGTGCAACTGCACCAGCGTTACGGCATGATCTTGTTCATCGCTTCGGAAGTGATGTTCTTCGTTGGCTGGTTCTGGGCCTTCTTCGATTTCTCGCTGTTCCCGTCGCAGGTTGCGACCGAGGTGATCGGTGGCCAGTGGCCGCCAAAGGCGATCGAAGCGGTGATGGATGCGTTCGACCTGCCGCTGCTCAACACGCTCATCCTGCTGTGCTCGGGCTGCACGCTCACCTGGGCGCATCATGCGCTCATCCACGGTGATCGCGATGGCCTGAAGAAGGGCCTGTGGGCCACGATCCTGCTCGGCATCCTGTTCAGCGCGATCCAGGCGTATGAATACGCTCACGCGCCGTTCGCGTTCGGCAAGAACACCTATGGCTCGTCGTTCTACATGGCGACCGGGTTCCACGGCTTCCACGTGATCGTCGGCACGATCTTCCTGATCGTCTGCCAGATCCGCGCCTACAAGGGCCACTTCACGCCGCGCCAGCACTTCGGCTTCGAAGCGGCCGCGTGGTACTGGCACTTCGTCGACGTGGTGTGGCTGTTCCTGTTCCTCTCGATCTACGTGTGGGGCAACTGGGGCGCTGTGGTCGAATAATGACCACTGGCGAGAGCCGGAATTCGAAGGGGCAGCCGGGGATAACCTAGGCTGCCCTTTTCGGTTTGTGCCCCCGCTGCGGGGCAAAAGGCCTGTGGGCCGGCCCGGCGCAGTTCGCTGAGAAGTGCGGCAATTGCAGCCAGGAACTGGCCAGGCATGAGCCTTCAGGCCGGCTGCTCTACCTTGCGGTGCTGCCCGTCACCGTGCTGCTGATCCTCGCGGCGCTGAAACTGGACGAAACGCTCCGCCCGCCGCTGTGGCTCCACGCGCTGCTGTGGCCGCCAGTGGTGGCGCTGGCGATGATCGGCACCGTCCGCCTCGCCAAGGCGGCCGCCCTCATCACCCGCCTTCGCAAGGAAACACCATGATCCGCCGCATCCCGATCCTGCCGACCCTGCTGGTGCTGATCGCGGTGGGTGTGATGATCCGACTCGGCTTCTGGCAGCTGGAACGGCTGCACGTGAAAGAAGCGATGCTGACCGGCGTCGAGGCGGCCGAGGCAGATACCACGGTCCGTGCCTGGCGGGGCGATTTGCCCGCGCCACGTGCGTACAGCCAAATATCCACCGAATGCAGCAAGGTGACCGGCATGGCACCACAGTCCGGTCAGAACGCGTCGCACCAGTCAGGATGGGCGCAAGTGGCGGATTGTGTGCTGCCCTCCGGTACCAGAGCGCAAGTCGTGCTGGGCTGGTCGTCACAGCCTTTACCGGCCAATTGGAGCGGTGGAGCCGTTACCGGAACATACCTCGCGCGCGGCAAGGATGGCAGCGCCATCGTCGCCGATCCCCCGCTTGCCGGCCTCCAGCCCAACGCCACGCCTGATCCGCGCAACATCCCCAACAACCACCTTGCCTATGCAGTGCAGTGGTTCCTGTTCGCAGGGGTGGCGCTCATCATCTACGCGATCGCGCTGCGCAAGCGGCTGCGCGCGGATTGAAGCCCCAAATCCTTGCCAGTGCGCGCCGCTGCCGCTAACCGCCCATTCCCATGAAGTACGTCAGCACGCGCGGCCAAGCCCCTTCGCTCGATTTTGAGGGCGTGACCCTCGCCGGCCTCGCCAGCGATGGGGGCCTTTACGTGCCCGAACGCTGGCCCACCTTTACGGCGGACGAGATCGCCGCGATGGCCGGGCTGCCCTATGCGCAGCTGGCGCAGAAGATCATGCAGCCTTTCGTCGGCGATTGCCTGACGCCCGAGCGCCTGCTGGAACTGTGCGAGCAGGCCTATGGCCGCTTCGCCCACGCCGCCGTCACCCCGCTGATCCAGCTCGACGAACAGCAGTGGGTGCTTGAACTGTTCCACGGCCCGACGCTGGCGTTCAAGGACGTGGCGCTGCAATTGCTGGGCCTGCTGTTTGAGGAATTCCTTGGACGCCGCGACGATCACCTGACCATCGTCGGCGCAACCAGCGGCGATACCGGATCGGCCGCCATCGATGCGGTCGCGGGCCGTGCCAAGGTCGATATCTTCATGATCCACCCGCATGGCCGGGTCAGCGACGTTCAGCGCCGCCAGATGACGACGGTGCTGGCGCCCAACGTCCACAACATCGCCATCGACGGCAGCTTCGATGATGCGCAGGCGATGGTGAAGCGCATGTTCAACGATCCGGCCATGACCGGGCGGTTCGGCATCGCTGCGGTCAATTCGATCAACTGGGCGCGGCTGATGGCGCAAGTGGTCTACTATTTCGCCGCCGCGCTTCAACTGGGCGCGCCGCAGCGCAAGGTGGCATTCAGCGTTCCCACCGGCAATTTTGGTGACGTGTTCGCAGGCTACGTGGCGGCGCAGATGGGCTTGCCGATCGAGCGGCTGATCGTGGCGACCAATGTCAACGACATCCTCCACCGCGCGCTGTCGACCGGCGATTATTCGGCCAGCACCGTCACGCCCACCGCCGCGCCTTCGATGGACATTCAGGTCTCGTCGAACTTCGAACGCCTGCTGTTCGATGGCTGCGGCCGCGATGGTGCGGCCTTGGTCGCACAGATGAAGCAGTTCGAAGCGACCAAGGCGATGCAGCTCAGCAACGCCCAGCGCATCAGCGCCGCCGCCCTGTTCACCAGCGAACGTGCCGATGCGGCTGACATGGCCCACGCCATGCGCTGGGCGCACGAAGCCTGCGGCGAAGTGCTCGATCCCCACACCGCCATCGGCCTGCATGCTGCGCGCGTTGCCGAGGGCATTCCGGCCGGCGTGCCCATCGTCACGCTGGCAACCGCACACCCGGCGAAGTTCGTCGATGCGGTGGAGCGCGCCACCGGCGTCCGCCCGCCGCTGCCGGCGCGCGTGGGCGACCTGTTCGAACGCGAGGAAGCCTGCACGCACCTTTCGGGCGATTACGACTCCATTGCCGCATTCATCGCCGAACGCGCGACGCCGAAGGCCGGCTGAATGGCCGCGCTCGACCTCCAGCCCAAGCTGATGGTGGGCGAGGGCTGGGGCGACTTTGCCCTGCTCGATTGCGGTCACGGGCGAAAACTGGAAAGCTACGGCAAGCACCGCTTCATCCGCCCCGAACCGCAGGCGATGTGGTCGCCCCGGCAGGCGGAGTGGAAGGCCGATGGCGAGTTCGTGCCCGGTTCGGACGAGGACGGCGGCGGACGCTGGCAGTTCGACGGCCCCGTGCCGCGCGATGGTTGGGAGCTTGGCTGGAACGACGTACGCTTCACCGCCAGTTGCACACCGTTCCGCCACCTCGGCTTCTTTCCGGACATGGCCCCGGTGTGGGACTGGATGGGCGGACAGCTGGCCGGGCGGACCGATGCAGCCACCCTCAACCTGTTCGGCTACACCGGCGTCGGCACCTTGGCCCTGTCGGACTACGGCCCGGTCACCCATGTCGACGCCTCGAAAAAGTCCGTGGCGCAGGCCCGAGCCAATGCCGCGCTTTCCGGCATGGAGCAGCGCCCGGTGCGCTGGATCGTCGACGATGCCGCCAAGTTTGCCGCCCGCGAAGTGCGCCG
Organism: Novosphingobium sp.; assembly: GCA_027311705.1. Taxonomy (GTDB): domain Bacteria; phylum Pseudomonadota; class Alphaproteobacteria; order Sphingomonadales; family Sphingomonadaceae; genus Novosphingobium. Next base: position 59,354 of record DAICYJ010000133.1, read on the forward strand.
CACCAAGCGCTATGACGGCATTATCCTCGATCCGCCCAAGTTCGGACGTGGGCCGGAAGGCGAAGTCTGGCGGCTGGAGGAAAGCCTGCCCGGCCTGATCGCCGATTGCGGCAAGCTGCTGACGGCGGAAAGCCGGTTCCTGTTCCTCACGGTCTATGCGGTGCGCATGTCGTCGCTCGCCATCGCAGGGCTGCTGGCAGAGGCGCTGGCGCACTTGCCCGGTACGATCGAGCACGGGGATCTTGCCATCCGCGAGGCCGGCCCCGATGGCCGCGTCCTCCCCACCGCCATTTTCGCGCGCTGGTCGAACCCGGCATAAGCAAGACTGATGGCGCGTCCGGCGGGGGCTGTGCTGGACAATTCAGTGCACAAATGCGAGAGGCCCGCCGCGTGCAAGACAGCCTTATCCTCGAAGTCGCCAACATCGAAACCGATGTCCTCACCGGGATCTATTCCGAGGAGACCGGCAAGCCGCAGCCCTTGCGCATCTCCATCGAAGTCGCGCTAGCGCCGATGGATTTCTACACGCCCGATTGCCCGCTGACGGCGAGTAAGAACTACATGGACCTGAAGTTCGCGGCGACCGAGGGCCTGCCGCGCGGCGTCCACTTCAAGCTGATCGAATCTGTCGCCGATCACATTTGCGAAACGCTGTTCCTGCAGGACGAGCGGGTGCAACGGGTGAAGGTGAAGATCGTCAAGCTGGCGATCAGCGAGGCAGGCGAGGACATCGGCATGACCCTGAACCGGCAGCGGCGCGGATGACGGCGCAACGCCCGCTCGCATTGGTGACCGGGGGCTGGCGGCGCATCGGCGCGGCCATCGCGCGCAAGCTGGCGGCGGTGGGCTGGGATCTGGCGCTCCACGCGCACCATGCCGAATCGATCGACGATGCCTTTGCCGAAGAATTGCGCAGCCTGGGTGCGGCGGTTCACCCGCTGACCGGCGACCTGGACGATCCCGCTTACGCGCCGAAACTGGTGGATGAGGCCCAGACCAGTGCCGGCCGCGCCCCCACGCTGCTCGTCAACTGCGCCTCGGTGTTTCACGAAGACACCATCGCAACGCTGGCGGCCGACGAACTGGCGCACCATTTCCGCGTCAATCTGTTCGCGCCGATTCTGCTGACGCGCGCCTTTGCCTATGCGTTGGGTGACAGCGAAGGCTGCGTCGTCAACATTCTCGACCAGCGGGTTGTAAACCCCGTGCCGGACCAGTTGAGCTACACCCTGAGCAAACAGGCTCTCCACGCGTCGGTGCGCACGCTGGCCCGCGCGCTCGCCCCTCGCATCCGCGTGAACGGCGTGGCCCCCGGCCTTACCCTGCCGACCGACGACTATGACAGCGCCCAATGGCAGCGGCTTGAAGCGCTGATGCCGCTTCAGCGGCTCGCCGCGCCCGACGAAATCGCCACCGCCGTCCACTATCTCGCCACGTCCAAATCGGTCACCGGACAAACTATTTTCGTCGATGCCGGCGCAAACCTTGAATCTTTTCCCAGAGACTTCGTATACTTGGCGAAGTGAACGTCCCCACCGCCTTGCGCGACCAGCCGCTGATCGACCGCTTTGCGCGGCGCATCAGCTACCTACGGCTTTCCGTGACGGACCGCTGCGATCTGCGCTGCACTTATTGCATGCCCGAACGCATGGAGTTTTTGCCCCGCGCCGAAGTGCTGACGCTGGAGGAATTGCATCAGATCGCACTCGCCTTCATCGATCGCGGCGTCACCAAACTCCGGCTGACTGGCGGAGAACCGTTGGTTCGGCGCGACATGATGGACCTGGTTCGCGCTTTGGGGCGCAAGCTCGGCGACGGGCTGGAGGAATTGACGCTCACCACCAATGGCACCCGTCTGGCGGAGTTCGCTGACGATCTGGCAGCGGCGGGCGTGAGGCGGATCAACGTATCGCTCGATACGCTCGACCGCGAGAATTTCAAACGACTCGCCCGGCGCGATTCGCTGCCACAAGTGCTGGAAGGCATCGCGGCGGCCAAAGCGGCCGGCCTGAAGGTCAAACTGAACACCGTGGCGCTCAAGGGCCTGAACGAGGATGGCATTCCCGACCTTATCGCCTGGGCACACGGGCAGGGGCACTCGGTCACTCTGATCGAGGTCATGCCGCTGGGTGAAGTGGAGGGCGACCGTTTCGATCATTATCTCCCGCTGGATGCCGTGCGCCGCGATCTGGAGTCGCGCTGGACGCTGACGCCGAGCGACGCGCGCAGCGGTGGCCCGGCGCGTTATGTCGATGTCGCCGAAACTGGCGGACAGCTGGGCTTCATCACCCCGCTGACCGGCAATTTCTGCGAAGGCTGCAACCGCGTACGCCTGACCGCGACCGGGCAGCTGTTCATGTGCCTTGGCGGCGAGGGCAAGGTCGATCTGCGCGCCGCCGTACGCTCGGATGATCCTGACGCGGCGATGGCTGAGGCCTTTGCCCGCGCGATGGGTGAAAAGCCCGAAAAGCACAGCTTCGCAATCGACCGCGCCGGTGCCGCACCCGCGCTGGCGCGCCATATGTCGACCACCGGCGGCTGAACATGTCGGCAAAGCTGGTGTTTCTGGGGCGGCTGGAAGACGTGGCCGGAACCCCCGACCTCGATGTAGAGCCTGGACCGCTCGAAGCCCTGCTCGCCCGCCTCGATCCGGCGCTGGCGGTCGAGCTGCTGGGCGAACGGGTGCGGTTGGCGCTCAACGGCCGTCTGCTGAACGATCCGGGCGGGATCGTGCTGGCCGATGGCGACGAATTGGCCTTCCTGCCTCCGGTGAGCGGTGGCTGATATGCAGAACGTGCGGCTGCTGGCCGAAGCCTTCGATCCGGCGGCCGAACTCGCCACCTTCACCGCTGCCCACCCGAATGCGGGCGGCATTGTCAGCTTCCTTGGACAGGTTCGCGCCGAAGGCGATGTCGAGGCGCTGGAACTGCGGCATTACGGTCCGATGACCCTGCCGGGAATGCAGGCGCTTGCCGCCGAAGCCGCGCGGCGCTGGGCACTCGATGGCCTGCTGATCGTGCACCGCCACGGGGCAATGGGGCCGGGCGATCCGATCGTGCTGGTCGCCGCCGCATCACGCCACCGCCGCGACGCATTCGCCGCCGCCGATTTCGCGATGGATCACCTCAAAAGCGAAAGCTGGTTCTGGAAGCGCGAGAAAACCGCCGCCGGGTGGCACTGGATCGAGCCACGCGCCGAAGATCACAGCGACAAGGCGCGGTGGGGCTGAGCCTTACCCGGCGATTTGTCCGCGTAAATTGGCAATCGTGCGGTCCTCGTCCGCGATCAATCCGCTCACTTCTTCCTGCGCCGCTCTGATCACGATCAGGTCGTCGTTCGGCTCGACAGCTGCTGCCTGTTCCGCCACGATCAACATGCGATCGAGATCGGCCATCGGCACCATCCCCTGGCTGCGCGCCGAATCGAGCCGGGCGAGCGCCACTTGGGCAACCGACCAGGCTTCGCCGCCCACGGCAGCGCCCCGTGCCGCGCCGGCAGCGCGCGCGGCAATGGGCTGGCGCGATTCGAACGTGCGGTGCGCGCTGCGGGCCTGCTCGCGCAAGGCAGTGATGCGGGCAGCAACGTCGGCGGAAGGCGGCAATGGTGCGGTCGCATCGGGCACCACCGGCACATTCACCGGCTGCGCTGTTCCGAAGGCCCGCTCTGCCGGGCGCTTGGCCAGCGACGGAAAGCGGCCGCGATCCGAAGTGCATCCGCCCACAAGCAACGCAAAGGCGACGAGAGTGAGCGCGGGAGCGCGGGCGGATGATGAGAGTGACAAGCAGGCCATGGTGCTGCCATAGCATGCCGAGCGGCCGCTGCCAGCGTCACCATGGCCGATGCCGGTTCGCGCCCGATTTTCTACCCTGCACGGCGTTGACATGAAGTCGTCATTCGACTATCCGCGCCCCTCTTTCCGGGCCTTTGCAATCCTGCACTGGGCCGGTGTGCTGTCTGCATTTCGCGATTCGCGCGGGGCCGGGCAGCCAGGCTTTTGAAACGGATAGCAGGTACCATGTTCGCAATCGTGCGCACGGGCGGCAAGCAATATCGGGTCGCCCCCGGAGACAAGATCGCAGTCGAGAAGCTGGCGGGTGAAGCCGGCGACACGATCACGCTGGGTGATGTTCTCATCGCCGGGCAGGATGGCGAACTGGCCGACGCCGCCAGCATCACGGTTTCGGCCGAGATCATCGCGCAGGCGAAGTCCGAAAAGGTCGTGGTGTTCAAGAAGCGCCGCCGCCACAATTATCGTCGCAAGAACGGCCACCGCCAGCAGATGACTCTGCTGCGCATCGTGTCGGTCGCCTGAGCGAACAGCCGGAGTAGTCTGATATGGCACATAAGAAAGCAGGCGGCTCGTCGCGCAACGGTCGCGACTCGCAGTCCAAGCGCCTCGGCGTGAAGAAGTTCGGCAGCCAGGAAGTTATTGGCGGCAACATCATCATCCGCCAGCGCGGTACGCGCGTATATCCCGGCGCCAACGTCGGTATGGGCAAGGATCACACGCTGTATTCGCTCGTCGAAGGCCGCGTGCGTTTCCACGGTGGCAAGCTCAACCGCAAGTATGTTTCGGTCGACGTGATGGCCGAAGCCGCCGAATAACGGATGGTCTTTGATAAAGGGCCATCCGGACTGGATGGCCCCCGCCGGACTTAGGTTCGGACGAACGAGGGAGAGGGGCCAACCCGTCTCCCTTTTTTTGTTTTCCCTCGCCCGATGCCCGCCAAATGCACTGATCATCTCGAATTCAGAGACATCTGGCGCGCTCCGAAATATGCTTGTCACTACCGGAAGTTAAGCGCCGGCGGTGACAGGGGCTCGAGGAGAGACACATGTTCATTCGCAGCGAACGCCTGTTCCTGAGGCCGGGTTGGCCAGAGGACTGGGCCGAACTTCTGGCTTTGATCGATGACGAAGCTGTTGTCCGCAATCTGTCGCGCGCTCCGTGGCCGTTCCGGCCCGATGATGCCCGCGCACTGGCCAGCCGGGCCACGCCCGGCCGCTTTCCCGATTTCATCATAACGCTGCCAGGGGCCCACGGCACCAGGCTGATCGGCATGGTCGGCATGGTGGACCATCAGGGTGAGGCAGAGCTGGGCTTCTGGATCGCGCAGCAGCACTGGAACCGGGGCTACGCCACCGAAAGCCTGCGCGCTGCGCTGGCGGTCGCCCGCACGCTGGGCCACGCCCGCGTCACCTGCTGCCACTTCGTCGACAATCCAGCTTGTGGCCGCGTGCTGGCCAAGCTGGGTTTTGCCCCCACGGGCGACGTCCGTCTGCGGTTCTGCGCAGCGCGCGGCGGCCTTGAGCCGACCGTCGTGTATGCGCTCGAACTGGCGCAAGCGGGCAACTGCGATTCCGGCGATGATGGCAACGGCAGCGGCGGCAAGGTGATGCGCGCGGCCTGATCGGCACGCCACTTGCCCGCTGGCGGCCCGCGCCCTACAGTTTGCGGATAGCAGCGTTTTTCGCGCCATCCAGGGTTCTGCCATGTCATTGAGAAAGCGCCTGACGCCCGTGGAAAGCCGCATTGCGGCACTGGAAGCTGCACGGGCGCTGCTGATCGAGACCGGGCCGCAAGGCGTCACGCTGAAGGCCGTGGCCGGCCGCATTGGGCGTACCCATGCCAACCTGCTGCACCATTTCGGATCGGCTTCAGGTCTGCAAAAAGAACTGGCGCGCCACCTCGCCGAAACGATCTGTGCCTCAATCGGCGAGGCGGTGATCGCCAGCCGCTCGGGCTTCGGATCGCCGCGCGATGTGGTTGATCTCACGTTCGACGCCTTCGACCGCGAAGGCGCGGGCGCGCTGGCATCATGGATGCTGCTTTCAGGCAACGAAGATGCGCTCGATCCGATTGTCGACGCCATCCACGATCTCGTCGTCGATCTGGGCGATTACGGTTCCGACACGCAACGCGGCACCACCTTGACGCTCACCCTCATGGCGCTCGGTGATGCTTTGATGGGTGGCCCGCTGTCGCTGGCGCTCGAATTGCCGCGCACTGCCGCGCGCGATCGTGCCGAAGCGATGCTGGTCGAGGGTTTGCAGAAATCGCGGGTCGATCAGTAGGCGTCAGTCGGTCAGTGCCATCCAAGCCGGCACAAGCTCAGCCGGGATGTTTTCCACTCGAAGGTGATCCACCGCCAGCCCCAGATCGGGATAGGCCACGCGCTGCCGCGCCGGATCCGATCGATCCAGCGGCACCACCATCAGCCGGCGATTGACCTTTTGTCGCCAGTTCATCCGCGCGGTGTTTTCCTGCCCGACGTAACAGCCCTTGGTAAAGCTGACGCCGTTCAGTTCCACCGCATTGGCTTCCAGCCACAACGTCGCGTCGCTACCGAGTTCCGTTACGCCCTCGGTTATGCCCAGTTTCAGCCGGTGCGCGCGCCATGCGTCATCAACGGCAAGGTCGTTATCGCTGACCGAACCGACCCACCGCTGGCCCAAGGCCGACAACCGCGGATCGCGTGCGCCGCCATCGCCGGGATGATCTTCCCAGAACACACCAAGCGATGGAATCCTCTCGATCGTGATCTTGCGGCGCAGGCGATACATCGACAGCCGCCGGACCAGCGCATCGGCGCTCGCGGCCTCACAATCGATCAGCAGCCCAGTTGCTCCATCGGGCCAGACGATGAAATCGAACAGGGCTTTGCCTTGTGCCGACAGCAGCCCCGCCCACACCGGCAGCGGACCCTTCACATCGTTCGTCACCAACCCCTGCAGGAACGTGGGCACATCCTCGTCCGGGTGGTCGGAGGAAAGGCGAATCAGCGCGCGATGGAACAGTCGGGGTGCGGTCATGTGCCGTTAGGTGGCGTTCGGGTGCGCTTATGCAACCCTCGGAACCGCATTTCCTGCGTTGGCAGATTGCGTTGTCGGTGACAAAGCGGTGCGCATGACCACGCAGATCACCATCCGCCGCCCCGATGACTGGCACGTCCACTTGCGCGATGGCGCGCTGCTGAAAGGCGTGGTTCCCTTCACCGCGCGACAGTTTGCGCGGGCGATCGTGATGCCCAATCTGTCGCCGCCGATGACCGACATCGCAGGCGTAAATGCCTATCGCGAAAGGATTATCGCCGCACTTCCAGAAGGTTCGGATTTCACCCCGCTGATGACGCTGTACCTCACCGACAGCACCGATGCGGACGAAGTGGAACGCGGATTTGCTCAAGGTGCGTTTGTCGCCGCCAAGCTCTATCCCGCCCACGCGACGACGGGATCGGCGCATGGCGTCACCGCCATTGCCAACGTGATGCCGGTGCTCGAACGGATGCAGACCATCGGCATGCCGCTGCTGATCCACGGCGAGGTGACCGATGCGGATGTCGACATTTTCGACCGCGAGGCGGTATTCATCGAGCGCACGTTGGCGCCGCTTGTGCATCAACTATCTGATTTAAAAGTGGTGTTTGAGCACATCACGACCGAGGAAGCCGCCGCCTTCGTCGAGTCAGCCGGGCCACAAGTTGCCGCCACCATCACCCCGCAGCACCTGCATATCAACCGCAACGCCATGCTCGTCGGCGGCATCCGTCCCCACGCCTATTGCCTGCCCGTGGCCAAGCGCGAAAAGCACCGCCTGGCGCTGCGCAAGGCTGCCACTTCGGGCAGCACGAAGTACTTCCTCGGCACCGATACCGCCCCACATGCGCAGCACCTGAAGGAAGCGTCCTGCGGTTGCGCCGGCATTTTCAACGCACCGTTCGCGCTGGAAAGCTATGTGCAGGTGTTCGACGATGAAGGCGCGCTCGATCGGTTCGAGGCCTTTGCTTCGCTTAACGGGCCCCGGTTTTACGGGCTGCCGTTGAACGAAGGCACTGTCACATTGGAACGCGGGCCGGTGAACGTTCCGGCAGTCGTCGACGCGAATGGCACGGCTATCGTGCCGTTCCACGCCGGCGAAACGTTAGGCTGGCGACTGGTTGCGTGACCGCTGGCGCAGCATGTCGATGCTGAACACCGCGATGGCGATCCAGATCAGCAGGAAGCAGGCGGCGCGGACCCCGTCTAGCGGTTCGCCGTAGACGAAAATCCCCAGCAGGAAACCGATCGTGGGGGAAATGAACTGGATGAAGCCGAGCGTGGACAGGTCCAGCTTTCGGGCGGCAATGGCAAACATCAGCATTGGCACGGATGTCAGCACTCCGCCGCCCACCAGCAACATGGCCGTACCTGGACCCCACAGCATTGCCGATCCGTCCGGCTGTAGGGCGAACCATGCTGCCGTAGCCATCGCGGGCAGCAGCAGCAACGTCGATTCGATCGTCAGCCCCGGCACCGACCCTACGGGCGTCAGCTTGCGAACGAACCCATAGAGCGCGAAAGTAACGGCGAGCGACATCGCCACACCCAGCATGTCGAGGGCGCCGTAAAGCAGCAGCGCAATTCCGGTTGAAGCGATGGCCACCGCAATCCACCGTGCCAAGTTCAGCCGTTCGCCCAGCAGCACCGTGCCCAGCAGCACGTTGAAAAGCGGATTGATGTAATACCCCAGGCTAGCCGCCAGCACATGGCCGCTCGTCACCGCCGAGATATAGATAATCCAGTTTGCAGCGATCAGGACAGAGCTTGAACACAGCTGCAGCATCGTCGTGCGATGGGCAAAGGCGGCGCGCAAATCGGGCCATTGCCCGCGCGCGGTCACGATGGCGAGGCACAGTGGCACCGTGAAGATCACACGCCATGCCACCACTTCCACCGGGGGGACCGATCCCAGCAGGCTGAAGTAAAGCGGCAGGAAGCCCCATGCGAGATAGGCGATGAGCGCGGCCAGCAACCCGCCGCGATGAATGCCACGTTCGTTCATGGTTGGGCTTTGGCAGGCTTGGCACAGCAACCCAAGTGCCTAATTTGCAACACGCCATCACTGACCAGAGGCATCCTGTCGCATTTTGCGTTCCTGACGACGGCGTTGCAGCCGGTTAAGATTGGAAGGCGTAACCCATTGTTCAACGACGATTCCGCTGAGGGGCGGATCGACTCAGAACAGGAGACCGACCATGAGTATACTTCGCAAGGCCACGATGGCGCTGGCTGTCGCCGGGTCACTGGCTGCAATCGCTGCGCCGGCCGTTGCCGCCGATTTCCGCGCGCCTGTTTCAAGCGCGGCCTTTGCTGAGCAGGAATGGAACCACGGCAACGGGCGTGGTCACGGTCACCGCTACGAAGGTCGCAATCACGGCCGCCGCTACGCCTACGACAATAATCGCGGCGGCAATTATCGCGGCAATAGCTGGCGGGGCCGCGATGGGCGGACGTATTGCCGTCGTTCGGATGGCACCACCGGACTGCTGATCGGCGGCGTGGCGGGCGGCGTGATCGGCCATGAGATTGCCGGTCGCGGCGATCGCACGCTTGGTGCCGTGCTCGGTGCCGCAGGCGGTGCGCTGCTGGGCCGCGAGATCGATCGCGGCGGTTCGCGCTGCCGCTGAGTTACCAGTCACCCTTCGGGTCGTACCACCGGGTGATTGGGGGCAGGATCGGGCGCTCAGGCGAAAGCCGGGGCGCCCGTTTCGGTTACGCGCCCTTAACCATGGCGGGGGCAAGGCATCGCGATGGACTTGCGTTTATTCCTGATCCTTCCGGCTTTGTGCAGCCTTGCCGCTTGCAGTTCGGCCGAACAACGCGTGGTCGATCCTCAGGCCGATCCGGTGATGAGCGAGGCCATCGAGGGGCAATTGATGGTCGATCCGGACCTTGCGCAGCAGAATATGCGCAACATGGCGGTGG
>DAICYJ010000135.1 GCA_027311705.1 Novosphingobium sp.
CCAGCGCCGACTGGTGGCCCGACGTGGCGTTGCCATCGGTCCATGCCGCTGCATCGATCAGCGCCCGCACCCGCGCGAGCCCTGCGGCATCGAGCACGTTTGGAATAATGTGCATCATGCGCCTTCTCCCGCGCCGAGCAGGGCAGTCACCCCCGGCCCGCGCAATGTTTGATCCGGCGCTCCGCGCAGCCACTTTTCGGCCTTGGCCAGAAAGGCCGGTGTTGCGGTTTCGCGTACCCGGCCCAGCCAGACAAGCGCCTCGCCCACCTCGCTCCGGCCAGCCAGCAGGCGGGCCAAATTGAACTGCCCGCGAAAATCGCCGCCTTCCGCCGCAATGCGATAGTGCTGTTCGGCCAGCGCAAGGTCGCGCTCCACCACCCAGCCGTCCTCATGAAAGCTACCGATGTAGTTTGACGACTTGGCATTGCCCAGCGCTGCCGCCTTGCGAAACAGATCGAGCGCCGCCGCCCGGTCCTGCGCCACGCCTTCGCCCAGCGTCAGCAACGTGGCGTAGTTATACATCGCCCATTCCAGACCGCGACCGGCGGCGACGCGATAGCATTCGGCGGCGCGCGCCTTGTCGATGGGTGTGCCCCAGCCGAGATCATAGCACCGGCCAACCATGTTGAGCGCCATCAGGTGCCCTTGCGCCGCCGCCCGGTTGAACCAGCCAAAGCCTGCCTGCGCATCTCGCGCCACACCCGCACCATCGAGCAGGATCTGGCCATAAAGCGCCTGCGCATCGGCCAGTCCGGCCTCCGCCGCCTCTTGCAGGGCACTGGCCCGCTCCTCGGGCGAACCCGAAAGGCGTTGCGCCAGTGCGTCTGCGTCAAGGCCGGCCAAAGTCACCTCAATACTTGACGTTGAGTGTGGCGAGCACCGTGCGACCAGCCCCGATGGTGGCGTAGTGCGACGTATAGGCCTGCGTGAAGAACACTTTGTCGGTCAGGTTCTGCACGTTCACCGCCACGTCGTAATGGTCGTTGAACTTGTAGCCGATGCGGGCATCGAAGCGCCAGTAGCTGGGGATCGACCGCGCGATTGTGCTGGTGGCGGGGATGATCGTGACGTTCCCGGCGCTGTCCTGCACGGCCTTGCGGTTGTCGGAATATCCGCCGAACACCCGGCTGGTGTAGAACGCGCCGCCGCCCAGGCTAAGGCGCTCGGTGGGCTGCAGGTTCGACCAGATCGTGAAGCTGTGCTTCGCGGTCTGCGGGAACTGCTTCCCGGTGCTGGGCGACGAGACGTTGACCACCTTGGCTGCCTGGCCCGGAACGGCGGCAGCGGTCAGCGCAAGGAAGCCACCGTCGACGATCTTGGCATCGAGGTAGGTGTAACCGCCGAACACGTTCCAGTTGGGCAGGATCTGGCCGTTGAAGCCGAATTCCAGACCCTTGACCTCCTTTTTGCCGAAGAACTGCGCGGTATTGTCTGCGCCGATCACGCGGGCATTGTTCGTCTCGGTCTTGAACAGGGCCACGTTGAGCGACAGGCGATTGTCCAGTAGGTCGGCCTTCGCGCCAACTTCATAGGATTTCGAGCGTTCGACCTTCAGCGTATCGAGCAGCGCGGCAGCGCCTGCCGTTGTGCCAAGGGCGTTCGGCTCCTGCCCTTCGCCGATCAGGCTGTTGGGCGGGGTGGAGGAGGTGGAATAGTTGACATAGACACTGGTGTTCAGCGTTGGCTTGGCGATCAGGCCAACCTGATAGTTCACCATCTGGTCATTGCGTTCCAGCGTGAAGCTGGTCGTGGCGGCCGCTGCCAGACCCGGCGTGATCTTCGAGGTGAAATCGTCATACCGCAGGCCGAGGTTGGCAATCAGCCACGGGGTGAGGGTAATGGAATCGAAGGCATAAAGTGCCTTGGTCTCGCCTTCGGTCAAGGTCTCCTCGATCGGCAGCATCTTCACGATGGGCGACTGCACTGTGGAGGTGTCGCTGGCGTAGTTCACCCACGGATCGTTGGGGTTGGGGGTGAACAGGCTGGTGCAATAATAGCGCGCCACCGTCGCAGTGTTGCAGCGCGGGCTGATCGTGGAGCCCTGCGACAGGATCTCGACGCCCGATGCGTTCAGGAAACCGCGCGTCACGTACGCCCCACGCCGTGCCTTTTCCTTCGACCATTCGCCGCCCAACGAAAAGCTGTGCTCGATGCTGCCGGTCTTGAACTTGCCGTAGAGGTCGATCTGGTCGGTGTAGGTGTCGACAGTGCTGTAGCGGGTGTTGGCGCGGCGCCACACTTGACCGCCAGGCAGCGCGGCAAGGTTTGCAGGATTGCCGAATACGTTGCCGGTGCTGTCGTCGGGAAGCAGGAAGATATAGCCCTGCGTGTTACGGGAATAGCGCGCGGTATTGCGCAGCGTGATGCCGCCAAAATCGTGCTGGATGCGCAAGGTGCCCTGGTCGGTCTTGGCATCGCGGAAATCGCGGTCGACAAGGCCATAGTACGTGCTGCGATCGACATAGCCTTTTCCCCCACTTGCGGTCGTCACGTTGCCAATGGCTGGTTCCGAAAACGACGAACCTGCCGGCGCGTTACACAGCGTGGCGGTGCAGGCGTAGAGGTATGGAATGCCGCTGTCCGGCAGTTCGTGGCTGGTGACGTGGTAGTATGAAGCGGTAACCTGCGTCGGCGTGCCCATGCCAAAGGTGATCGAAGGTGCGATACCCCAGCGGTCCTGCCAGATCGCGTCACGCCCTGCCACGCCCTGATCGTGCCACATGCCGGCGATGCGCACGCCGATGGTGGGGGTGATGTGGTAGTTTACGTCACCGGTCACGCGCTTGTATTCCGCGCTGCCGCCGGTGATGGTGGCGGCGACGAAATCGGTGCGTTCAGGCAGTTTGGACAGGATGTTCAGCGATCCGCCCGCGCTGCCGCGCCCGCCCAGGGTGCTGTCCGATCCGCGCACGACCTGCACCTGATCGACTGCGAACACTTCGCGGGTCTGCGCCGCAGTATCACGAACGCCGTCGAGGAAGGTCGAGCCCTGGCTGTCGTAGCCGCGGATGAAAGGGCGGTCGCCGATGGGGTTGCCGCCTTCTGCCGCGCCAAAGGTGATGCCGGGCACGGTGCGCAGCGCATCGACCAGCGTGGCGGAGGCGGTGTCCTTGATGATCTGCTTGTCGACTACAACTACCGAGCGGGGCGTGTTGATCAACGGGGCGACGGCTTTGGGTGCGGCTTCTGAATCATGCGCGCCTGAAACCACAATCTGCCGGTCATCAGCGTCAGCGGAATCGGCTGCTGCGTCGCTGGCCATGGCAGGGGCGGAGGCAATGAAGCCGACGCACGACATGGCGAGATAGCTGGCGCGGCGACTGGTGACGATGGAACCCTGCATGAAAACCCCTGAAGCGTGACGGTGCGTCTTGCGTCAGCCTCTATTGCGACGCATTCGCAACGTCAACACTATTGCGAGGCATTCGCAATTAAATTGATCTGGATCAAAATACGCGCATCTCCGCGCACTGGGCGTGCCGGAGGGGTTGTGCGCTGCGGTCGAAAATTGGTGTCAGGCCGCGCGGCCCGGCGATCAGTTGCTGTCGATGGATGCAGCGAGCAGCGCCAACGCTTCGGCCTCGCCAACGACTTCGGCATACTTGGCCTGCAAATCGAAGAGGCTGGCCTCATGCGGCGCGTTATGCCGGTCGCCGCAGGCATCGCGCACCACGAACGGCACGAAACCATGCTGGCAGGCATCGAGCGCACTCGCCCGCACACAGCCAGACGTGGACGTGCCGCAGATCAACAGGGTGTCTACGCCCAACGCAGTAAGCGTGGCGGCGAGATGCGTTCCGAAAAATGCCGACGCATATCGCTTGGTCACCACGAGATCGTTGCCTTCGGGCGAAAGTTCGGCTGGAAATGCCCCCAGAGGATTGCCGCGTTCGAATACTTTCAGCGCCGGCACCTTGCGATAGAACACGCCGCCATCGGCACCGCCGGGGGCATATTCGACATTGGTGAAGATCACAGGAATGCCCGCATCATGCGCCGCCCCGCGCAGCCGCACCGCACTGGCCAGCGCCAATTCTATGCCGGCATAAAGCGGCGATCCGGGACGAAGATAGGCCTCGACCAGATCGATCACCAGCAGTGCCGGCCGCTTGCCGAACTCCAGCCGCCCATCAAAGGCGCCCCTATAGTTCCGTTCAAGGTCGCCTTCAGGTTCGCTCATCAGATCGCCCCTTGCGCGGCCAGCGCCTCAAGGTCTGCCGCTCCAAGGCCGAGCAGTTCGCCGTAGACTTCGGCATTGTGCTGGCCGACGATCGACGGGGCAGGGCGGCGCACTGTGCCGGGGGTGGCCGAAAACTTGGGGAAACTGGACTGCATCTTGAGCGGCCCGAACCGTTCGGTCTCCACCTCGATGATGGCACCGCGCGCCTTGAAGTGCGGATCGGCCAGCATGTCGGGCGCGCGATAGACCCGGCCTGCCGGGATCGAATGGGCGATCATCTGCGCGTCGACCTCGTCCATCGTGTGCAGCTTCGTCCAATCGTTGATCAGGCCGTCCAACTCGTCCTGATTCGCGCCGCGGGCAAGGTGCGTGGCATAGCGCGGATCGTCGCCCAGTTCCGGCCGGTCCATCGCCACGGCCAGCCGCTTCCACAGCGAATCCTTGTTCGCTCCGATCATGAATTCGCCGTCCTTGCACGTATAGACGTTCGACGGCGCGATGCCTTTCAGCACCGATCCGCTGCGTTCGCGGATCAGGCCCATGCGGTCGTATTCGGGCACCAACCCTTCCATGACCTGCAGTACGCTTTCATACAGCGCGGCGTCGATCACCTGGCCTTGGCCTGTCCGATCGCGCACGTGCAGAGCGGCAAGCACGCCCATGCAGCCATACGTCGCAGTCAGCGTATCGCCGATGGAAATGCCCATGCGGCTGGGCGGTCGGTCCGGCTCGCCCACGATATAGCGCCAGCCGCCCATCGCCTCTCCGATCCCGCCGAAGCCGGCACGGTCAGAATAAGGGCCGTCCTGCCCATAGCCGGACATGCGCGCGATGATCAGGCCGGGCTGCTGGGCCAGCAGGGTTTCGGGCGCAAGGCCCCATTTTTCCAGCGTGCCCGGCTTGAAGTTTTCCACCAGCACGTCCGCCGTGGCGATCAGCTTGCGCACCAGCGCCTGTCCTTCGGGAATGCGTAGGTTGGCGCTGACCGAGCGCTTGTTGCGCGCGATCACTTCCCACTGCACCTTCTCGTCGCCCTGGCCCCACTCCCGCATGGGGTCGCCTGTAATGGGCGGTTCGACCTTGATCACGTCTGCGCCCATATCGCCCAGCAACTGGCCGCAGAATGGCCCGGCCAGCAGCTGGCCCAGTTCGACGACGCGAATGTCTTTCAATGCACCGTTGTTCACGATCTACTCCGCCGCCTGCAGATGCGGCCATTGGGGTTGGATGGGGGCGGGCAGGCCGGTTTCCGCCTCGCACGCCGAGCGCAGGGCCTCGATGCCGGGGCCATAGTCGAACAAGGGCAGCGGGCCGCGCGTGGCGCGCAGGCTTTCACGCAAAGCTGCCGTCGCCACCGCATCGACCATGCCTTCCGCATCGGCGACCACGCCATAAGCGCGCGCGCCGTCGCTCGTCACCAGCCCCTGCACGATTTCCTTGCCGACGAAGGCGGGATCGCGTTCCAGCGGATCGCCCCAGCCGCCGCCGCCCCAGGTGATGAAGTGCAACTGGTCGCCCGCCTCGACCTCGATGTCTTCCACCTTGTTGCCGACCACGGTTTGCGTCCCGTCGGCCTTTTCCAAAACCTTGCGCGCCCGCGCGCCGGGCTTGCCGCCGTTGACACCCCACGGCGGCACGAACCAGCGGTCGTCGTGGATGGCAATCGTGCCTGCGCTCAGGAACCGATAGGTCATGTGGATGCCGTTGCCGCCGCGATGCAGGCCGGCACCGCCGCTGTCTGGCGCGGTTTCATAGCGTTCGATCATCAGCGGGAAATAGCGTTCGAGGAACTCGTTCGGCACATTCGTAAAGCCCGGCCACAGCGAATGGCCGTCCGGCCCGTCGCCCATCGGACGCCCCGGAATGCCGCCAAAGCCGATCTGGAACAGCTGGAACCACTGGTTGCCCTTGCCCGGCCGCGTATCGTTGCCGGCGTAGAACAGGTGCGGGCTGGACGAGAACCCGGCGGCATTAAGGAATTCGGGCGTCTTCTGCCCCAGCAGCCCGCCCAGGATATCGAAGATCCGCCCCAGCGCATGGGTGCGGCCCGATAGCGCGGCGGGAAATTTCGGCTTCAGCAGCGAACCTTCGGGAATGCGTACGTCGATCAGATCATAGAACCCGTCGTTGAACAGGATCTGCGGATCGAACACCATGATCATGTAGATGCCGAAGAACATCTTGAACATGTTTTCATTGAGAAAAAAGTTGATCGAGGCCGAAGATTGCGGGTCGGTGCCGGCAAAATCGAGCACCACCTTCTCGCCCTCGCGCCACATCGTGCACTTGATGCGATAGGGGCCAAAACCCATGCCGTCGTCGCAGATCGTGTCCTCGAAGCTGACCGGTTCCTCGGCAATCGCCAGCGCGATCAGAGACTTCATCGCGCGGTGATTTCGGGCCAGCAATTCCTGCGTGGCGGAATAATAGACGTCGTCGCCGAACCGCCCGGCCATCTCGATCACCCGCCGCGCCGCCACCCGGCACGATGCGATCAGCGCGTTGAGATCCGCCGCGCACCAATCGGGCTTGCGCGTCTGATGCATCACCAGCTTGATCAGGTCTTCGTTATACTCGCCCTTTTTCCAGATCTTCACCGGCGGAATGCGAACGCCTTCCTCGAAGATCGAATGCGCCTTGATCGGCATCGAACCGACAACCTTGCCGCCGATGTCGCTCTGGTGTCCGAACATCGAGGTATAGGCGATCAGCCGCCCGTCCTTGAACACCGGCAGCAACACCAGCCAGTCGTTCGAATGGCTGATCGCGCCATCGACCGAGTATGGATCGGACAGGAAGATCATGTCCCCATCCTCCAGCGTGCCGTCGAAGTTGGCGAGGAACCCGCCGATGAAGCTGCCGAACTGGCCGACGATCATCCGCCCCTCGGGATCGGCGATCAGCGGAAAAGCGTCACCCTGTTCGCGAATGCCGGGCGACATTGCGGTGCGCACCAGCGTGGCATCCATTTCGATGCGCGCGTTGCGCAGCGCGTTCTCGATGATGTCGAGCGTGACCGGATCGATTGACACGCGGTTCAGCGGGGTGGTGTTGGTCTGGACAATGGTTGCAGGCATGGTTCGCGCTCCCTCAGGCCAGATGGATCAGGATGTTGCCGACATGGTCGACGGTGCCAGTGCAGCCGGATTCTATCAGCGTGGTCGAATCCATCTCGCACACCACGGCCGGGCCGGGGATCATGTCGCCCGCCAGCAATTTCGCGCGGTCATAAATAACCGCCGGTTGCAGGCGGCCCTCCATCCACACTTCATGGTCGCGCACCTTGGCGGCAGAAGGGTCGCCGTTGCCCTGCGCCAGTGCGGCGGCTGGCAGGTCCAGCGCGCGGCCCAGCGCCACGGCCCGCAGGTTCACGATCTCGTGCGGGGTATCCATGTTGAAGGTGAACAGCCGTTTGTGCTCCTCGTCGAACCGGGCGAGAATGCCGGCGATACCATCGGCGCGCAGCACGTCGGACGTGATCGTCAGCGGCACTTCGAACGCCTGCCCGGCATAGCGCACGTCCACCTCGAACTCGCTGGTGATCTCGTCGTCAGGCACGCCATCGGCCAGCAGGTCGGCGCGGGTCTGCGCCGCCATTTCGTCCAGGATCGCGATCAGGTCTTCCGGCACCGTGTCGATGGCCAGCCGGCTGAACGAACGCGCAGTCTCGGTGCGCATCCGCGTGGTAGCGTCGCCCAAAGCGCATAGCACACCCGGAGAAACCGGCGAGATCGCCGGCCAGCTGCCCATCAGCCGTGCTACCGCATTCACATGCAGCGGCCCTGCGCCGCCAAAGCCCATCAGCGCAAAGTCGCGCGGGTCATACCCCTGCTGCACCGAGATCATGCGCAACGCGCCGAACATGTTCTCGTTCACGATATCGATGATGCCGCGCGCCGCCGCCATCAGATCGATACCCAGCGCATCGGCCACGGTCTGCACCGCCGCCTTGGCGCCTTCGCGATCGAGCTTGAACGTGCCGCCCAGCAGGTTTTCGGGCAGGTATCCCAGCACCACGTTGGCGTCAGTCACGGTGGGGGCCGTGCCGCCCTTGCCATAGGCGACCGGCCCCGGCACCGCGCCGGCGCTCTGCGGCCCGACCCGCAGCGCCTTGGTCAGTTCGGGCACATAGGCGATCGATCCGCCGCCCGCGCCCACCGTCTTCACGTCGAGCGCAGAGGCGCGGACGGACAAGTGGCCCACTTCGGTGGTGCGCTGGCGGCGCGGTTCGAGGTTTTCGATCAGCGCGACGTCGGTGCTGGTGCCGCCCACGTCGAGCGTGAGAATATTGCGGATGCCGGCATTGCGCCCCACCCAGATCGCGCCAGTCACCCCGCCGGCCGGGCCTGACATGAGGATGTTGACCGGATGCTCGCCGGCCTTCTCCGCGCTCATCAATCCCCCGTCGGAACGCAGCAGCGAGAGCTTGCCCGCCATGCCCTCGTCCGCCAGCCGCGTGCGCAGATTGGCGACATAACGCCCGACGACGGGGCGCACGGCGGCATTGGCCACCGTCGTCAGCGTGCGTTCGTATTCCTGCATTTCGGGCAGAACTTCGTGGCTGAGCGACACCGGCACGTCGGGCATCACTTCCGCCGCAATTGCGCCAATGCGGCTTTCATGCGCGCCGCTGGCATAGGCGTTGATCAGGCTGACGGTGATCGCTTCCACGCCGTTCGCCTTCAGCCGGCCCAGTTGCGTGCGCACATCCGCTTCGTCCAGCGGTCGCACTTCCTCGCCCGCGGCGTTCATGCGGCCCTTAACGGTCACGGTATCTTCCAGCGCGGCCAGCGGCTGTGGCTTGGGCCAGATGATCCACCCGGCCAGCCCGCCCGGCACAAAGCTGCGCGCGATCTGCATGATGTCGCGATAGCCCTCGGTCGTGACGAGGCCGACGCGCGCGCCCTTGCCTTCCAGCACCGCATTGGTGGCGACCGTCGTGCCGTGCAGGAAATAGTCGATCTGGGCCGCCGTCACGCCCGCCGCCGCACAGATCGCGCGCACACCGTTCAGGATGCCCTCCGAACTGTCATGCGGGGTCGACGGCGTCTTGTGCCGCCAGAAGGCGCTGCTTTGCGTATCCAGCAGCAGGAGGTCGGTAAACGTGCCGCCGACATCGACGCCCAGACGATAACCCATGAAATTCCTCTTGCTGTCAGGCCTGTTTCGGAAACGGTGGCGCTTTCGCCACCATGCCCGGCAGTGTCCGGTCCATGACGCCGCCAAGCCAGTGGTTGGCGGCGATGATTGCGGAAAGATCGAGGCCGGTGCCGATGCCGGCGCGTTCCAGCATATAGACAACGTCCTCGGTCGAGACATTGCCCGCCGCGCCCGGCGCAAACGGACAACCGCCAAGCCCGCCGATGGCCGCGTCGACCGTCGCCGCGCCCTCGGCCACTGCCACCCAAACATTGGCCAGCCCAGTGCCGCGAGTGTTGTGGAAATGCACGCGCACCGGGATCGGCGCGATGAGCCTGCACACCTTGCCGACCAGACTCGCAACATGCGCGGGATTGGCCACGCCGATGGTATCGGCCAGCCCGATCTCCACCGGCCCGTCCGCCGCCAAGGCCTCGGCCATTGCCAGCACCCGCGCTTCGGCCACTTCGCCCTCGAACGGACAGCCGAATGCGGCGGCGATGGTCACTTGCGCAGTCTTTCCGGCCTCGCGAGCGGCGGCAAGGATTTCGCGCGCGGCGGTGACAGACCCGTCGCTGGTCTGCCCCTGATTGGCCATCGCGAACGTGTCGGTTGCTACCGATACCGCACCCAACTGATCGATCCGCCCGGTCACGAGCGCGCGATCCGCACCGCGCCGGTTCATCACCAGCCCGATGTAAGTCACGTCGTCCCGCACCGGCAATCCCGCACAAACGGCTTCCGCATCGGCCATCTGTGGCACGGCGCGCG
>DAICYJ010000162.1 GCA_027311705.1 Novosphingobium sp.
AACGTATTGGAACAATGCGGACTTTCCGAGCACACCGACTTTGTCACCGAGCATTCGGTCGAAACCGACGAAGGCCGCCTGCGCCCCGATGCCATCGTCCGCGTGCCCGGCAACAAGATGCTGGTGATCGACGCCAAAGTCTCGCTCAACGCCTACCAGGACGCCTTCGAGGCGGACAATGACGACGCCCGCAAGACCGCGCTCACCGCCCACGTCCAATCGATGCGCAACCACATCCAGACGCTGGGCGCCAAAAGTTACCAGAGCCAGTTCGAGGAGGCGCCTGATTACGTTCTGATGTTCGTGCCGGGCGAACACTTCATCGCCGCCGCGCTGGAACGCGATCCGGGATTGTGGGACTTCGCCTTCGAACGCCGCGTCCTGCTCGCCAGCCCCACCAACCTGGTCGCCATCGCCCGCACCATCGCGCAAGTGTGGCGGCAGGACGGATTGGCGCGCGAAGCCCGCGAAATCGGGCGGATGGGAGCAGAGCTGTACAGCCGCCTGCGCGTCGCTTCCGAACACTTGAAGCGCGTGGGCGGCGGGCTGGAAAGTGCGGTTACCAACTACAACAAGTTCGTCGGCAGCTTCGAACGCAACGTGCTTTCGGCGGGAAAACGCTTGCGAGACAAGCACATCGAGGTCGACAAGGAGATCGAGGACGTGCCGCTGATCGAATCGCTGCCGCGCTATGCCGACGCGAAAGACGAGATTGTGGCGGACGCAGCCGAAGCCGCGGAATAGCGAACGCTATTTCGCGACCAAGGTGGCTTCGAGCGTATGTCCACCAGATGCCAACCGTAGATTATCGCCCACGCGCGTGACTTCGGGGGCACCGGCAAGGAGGGCATTGACCGCCTGTTCCTGTTGCCAGACCGGGCCTTCGCAGAACATCCGGGTGCCGATCAGCGGCCCGGTAACGAGCCGACCGCCCTCGATGCGGTAGTCCCCGCCCATGCCGTTGCAGCCCACGCTTGCGCTGAGCCGCGTTTCCTCGAAGGCCAACCGCGCACGATCCGGCACCGCCGCTGGCTGGCTATCAATCGCGGTAACGGCCCAATGGGTGCCCGAAAGGCTGATGCCACCGGGCGTCGCGCCGGACGAGGCCGTAGTGCAGCCTTGCGCGAAAAGGGCGCAAGCAAGGGCAAAAGGGGCGGCGAGCTTCTGCATAACCGTTGCAGAGTAAACCCAAATTCCTGAGCAAGGCCTTAATCGCCAAGCGTGGCCAGTACCTCATAGGCAAGCACTGCCGCCGCAACCGCGGCGTTCAGGCTGTCTGCCCGGCCCTTCATCGGCATGGTCACGCGCAAATCGCACGCCATTTCATAAACTTCTGGCAACCCGCGCGATTCGTTGCCGACCATGATGAAGCACGGCGCGGCATAAGGCGCGCCGCGATAGGGCCGCGCATCGCGCAACGAGGCGGCGACGAGCTGGCCCGGCCCCTGCCGCAGCCAGTCGATGAATTCGTCCCACCGCGCCTGTGCCAGCGATTGCGTGAAGATCGCCCCCATGCTGGCGCGCACTGCCTCTACCGAGAACGGATCGACGCAATCGTCGAGCAGGATCACCCCGCCCGCGCCCACCGCGTCCGCCGTGCGCAGCATGGTGCCGAGGTTGCCGGGATCGCGCAGCGATTGCGCCACCAGCCAGATCGGCGCAGCGGCGCGGTCGATCTGCGCCAGCCCGGTATCCCATTCTGCAAAAACGCCCGCGACGGCCTGCGGGTTTTCCTTGCCTGTAACTTTCGACAGCAAGTCCAGCGGCAGTTCGATCACCTCGCCGCCCGCCGCATCGACCGCCTGTTCCA
This sequence comes from Novosphingobium sp., assembly GCA_027311705.1. Classification (GTDB taxonomy): domain Bacteria; phylum Pseudomonadota; class Alphaproteobacteria; order Sphingomonadales; family Sphingomonadaceae; genus Novosphingobium. Next base: position 1,811 of record DAICYJ010000162.1, read on the forward strand.
GTTCGTCAAGCAAGGGGTGTCCCTCGCGCCGTTCGGCCATGAGCAGCAGTTCGGGCAACCGACCGCCTTCGCGCGCATCGGTCAGCAGGCGCAGGCCCTCGGCCAGAAAACGCTGCTCGCGCTTGCGATGCTTCTTGTCGCGCAAGGAACGCACGAACTTGACGGTGGGATTGGAATACCCGGTGATGGTCTTGCGCGGCATGGTGCCGCCATGCGTCAGCGGCGAGAGTACGGCAAGTCCCGGCTTAATCCTCGCCGAAGCCGTCCTTGATCAGGCCGGTCAGCTTGGTGAGCACTGCATCGGCTTCGCCATCCGGCCCGCTAACGGACACGTCGACGCTGTCGCCCTTGGCCGCGCCCAGCATCATCAGGCCGAGGATCGAGCCGCCGTTGGCATCGGTGCCGTCCTTGGCCACCATCACGGTGAAGCCATCGGGCAGCTTGGCCACCGCATTCACGAACTTCGCGCTGGCGCGGGCATGAAGCCCGCGCTGGTTCACGATCGCGACCGTTTCACGGGCGACGGTAATCTGTTGTCCTTGATCCGGCATACATCACGCGTCCTGTCCCAGGAATTCGGAAGCGATCGTTATGTAGTTCCGCCCCGCATCGCGCGCGGCGGACGTCGCTTCTCTTACTCCCATGCTGCCCCGCGCCTTGGCAAGGCGGATCAGCATGGGAAGATTGATCCCGGCGATCACTTCCACCCGGCCCGCCTGCATCAGCGAGATCGCAAGGTTGGAAGGCGTGCCGCCGAACAGGTCTGTCAGAATGATGACGCCGTGGCCGCTATCGACGCGGCGAATCGCGTCGGCGATTTCCTTGCGCCGCTTTTCCATGTCGTCGTTCGGGCCGATGCAGACGCCGATCACATCGGTCTGCCGGCCAACAACATGTTCCATCGCATGGATGAATTCTTCGGCTAGCGCGCCGTGCGTGACAAGAATGAGACCGATCATGGAAAGGGATGGCTCCGAAGTGCGGCCGGGCACCTTGCGGCCGCCATGCTTAACACAGGCTTTGCAAGGCCGCGCGATCCGCATGACCACTGGCGTTTCACAACTTCGCTTTCCAGAATCGCCCCGCTCCAGGGTACCATTATCGTTATCATGCCTGCTTCACACTTGCGCGCCTTCGAGCAGATCCGCTGCTCGCGACGCCAGGTTGCGGTGCAGCAATGTGGGTGAAAAACCTGCATCGCGCAAGGCAGAAGCGATCTGCTCCGCCATGAACACCGAACGGTGCCGCCCGCCGGTGCAACCAAACGCAATATTGACGTAGGCCTTGCCCTGCGCCTCGAACCGGGGGAGCAGCATCAGCAGCAGATCGCGGATGCGGGCAAACGCTTCTTCGAATGCCGGATCGCGGCGGATATAGTCACCCACGGCGGCATCCCGGCCGGTCATCGGGCGCAGTTCGTCAACCCAGTGCGGGTTGGTAAGAAAGCGCATGTCGAACACCAGATCGGCGAGCGGCGGGGTGCCGCGCGAAAAGCCGAAGCTGCTGACGGTGAGCGTGGCGTGGCGTGGCCGGGTCTGGCCGAAATGCTCGCGCATCGCCTGTTGCAGGTCGTTGGTGGTGAAATCGGTGGTGGAAAGCAGCACGTCGGCCCAGCGGCGCAAGGGTTCCAGCAGTTCGCGTTCGGCGGCGATGCCGGTGGCGGCGGGCTTGTCCTCGCTCATCGGATGGCGGCGACGGGTTTCGTTATAGCGCCGTTCCAGCTCCGCCCCCCCGCAATCGAGGAACAGCGTGGTGAGCAAAAGATCGCTGCGTTCGGCCAGCTTCTTCACCCGGTCGATGGTCTTTTGCGGATCGAAGCCGCGGGTTCGCGTGTCGAAGCCGATGGCCAGCGGCGATCCTGCGTCCAGCCTGGCCGATCCCGGTTCGGTTTCGAGCAGACGATCGAGCAGACGGATCGGGAAATTGTCGATGGCTTCCCAGCCCATGTCTTCCAGCGTGCGCAAGGCCGTGGTCTTGCCCGCGCCAAGGACGCCGGTCACAAGCAGAATTCGCTGGGGGGAATCATCCGATTCGGCCGTCATGGCCCTCGTTTGCGCTCAACCGGCGGCGATGGGAAGCCCGGTTGAAGGGCATGTTGCCGGTAACGACCTGTGCACTGTTTACAGCGCCAGCCCATACTGCCGCAGCGCCACTTCGGCCCGCAGCGCGAGCATCGGCGTATCGGGATAGAGCCGGATAAGCGGCAGGGCGACACCGGCGCGCAGGGATGTTTCCGCGGTGGATATAAAGCGCGGCGCGCGCGGATCGAGCACCAGCACCAGCGCAACGGGGGCCGCGACGACCGACGGCATGTCGATGATGCCCAGGTTGCGCACTTCCAGCTTGCCCGCAATGGCCAACGGCGGACTGGCCAGCAAGCGCCCCTGCGCGATATCGAGCAGCACGCCATCGTCGCCCACGAGAATCGCGCCGCGATCGATCAACGCGAGTGCGAGGCTGGACTTGCCCGATCCGGGCAGCCCCTCGATCAGAATGGCCCGCCCTTCGATCATCACGCAGGTGGCCTGATGCGGCTGGCCGCCGATGCCCAGGCTCATTCCCCGTCCTCCTCGCCGGCCAGCGGCAATTCCAGCATCAGGCAGGCGCCGGGCGCACCGTCCCGGCGGTCTGCGATCGTGAGAGCACCATCATGCGCTTCGGCAATGGTGCGCGCAATGGCGAGCCCGAGGCCACTGTGCGCGCCGAATGCCTCTTCGGCCGGGCGTTCGGAATGGAAACGCTCGAACACTTTGGCGCGCTGGCCATCGGGGATGCCCGGCCCGTGATCTTCCACCGCCAGCCACGCCCGCCCGTCCTCGCCCCATACCGAAACGTCCACGGCGTTGCCCGGCGGAGAGAACGAGGCGGCGTTGTCGAGCAGGTTGTCGAGCACGCGTTCCAGCCGCGCCGCATCGCCCAGCACCAGCGTTTGCCCCGGCCCGCGTGTGAAGCGGACCGGGCAATCGCCCCTTTCGCCTTTAACCGCATCGCGCCGCGCACCGCGCGCGCCGACCACGTCTTCAACCAGCCGGGCGAAATCGAGCGGGGCAAAGGTCGTGCGGCTCAGTTCGGCA
>DAICYJ010000173.1 GCA_027311705.1 Novosphingobium sp.
CTGCCGCTGGCCAGCGCCGAAGATACGCAGGTCGTCGCCTTCCGCCCCGATGATGGCGGCCCGGAGCATCTGGCGCTGGTGATCGGCAATCCGGATGTGAGCCAGCCGGTACTCACCCGCTTGCACAGCTCCTGCCTCACCGGCGACGTGCTCGGCAGCCTGAAATGCGATTGCGGCCCGCAACTCCACGCCGCGCTTGCCGCCATCGCGGCCAATCCCGGCGGCGGCATCCTGCTCTACCTTCAACAGGAAGGCCGCGGCATCGGCCTGCTCAACAAGCTGCGCGCCTATGCCCTGCAGGATCAGGGCTGGGACACGGTGGACGCCAACACCCGCCTCGGCTTCGAACCCGACGAGCGCGACTTCAGCCTCGCCGCCGCCATGTTCAAGGCGTTGGGCGTCTCCAACGTCGCGCTGATGACGAACAACCCGCTGAAGGTCGCCGGCCTCGCTGCCCACGGCTTCACCGTCAGCCGCGTCGCCCACGACATGCCCCCCAACCCCCACAACGCCGCCTACCTCGCCACCAAGCGCGACCGGCAGGGGCACATGCTGTGACCATCTTCCGCGCCAACCCTGCCGCCGGCACGGTCAGCGCGTTCGGCGAAACCCACGCCGCCAGCTTCGGCAAGGGCGGCTTCTGCGCGTGCGCCGACAAACACGAAGGCGACGGCAAGACCCCCCTCGGTCTCTGGCCCATCCGCGCCGCGCTCCTGCGCCCCGATCGCCTGCCCGCCCCACGCACCGCCCTGCCCTGGCGCTGGCTGCGCCCGTGGGACGGCTGGAGCGACGGCGCCACCGACCCGGCCTACAACCGCCCCGTCAGCATCCCTCACCCCCACAGCCATGAAGGCCTCTGGCGCGACGATCACGCCTACGACCTCATCCTGGTGTTGGCCCACAACGACAGCCCACCCGTCCCCGGCCTCGGCAGCGCCATCTTCTGGCACGTCCGCCAACCGGATGGGCGGCCCACCGAAGGCTGCGTGGCGATGGAGCGGGACGTGCTGGCGCGCTGGCTCGACGCGATGGCGCCGGGGGATGCGATCAGGATTGAAGTGGATTGAGGAGAGCCTCCGGCGGGCAGGGGCTGAGCCCCTGCACCCACTTTCGATTTTGGACAGCACTGCAACGGCAAACGCATTCCGCAAGCCGATGCGCTTTCGACAAAAAGCCTATGCCCCGATGTGGTTTGCGACGAAGCGGTTACCGTTATATGACATAACGATGACAGTGTTCACCGAATCCATCCGTCCGCCCTCCAAACTGCTGTGGGCCGCCGAACTGCCGCGTGCCGCCTGGACCGTGATGAACCTGCCACGCCACAAGAGCCTGTTGCGCGGCGAACAGACTGGTGACGGCCGCCCGGTGATGCTGCTGCCCGGCCTCATGCAAGGGGAGCGGGCGTTTTTCCCGCTGCAGCGCTTCCTGCGGAAACGGGGCTACCAGGCGCACAGCTGGGGTTTGGGCCGCAACTTTGGCGCGCGAACGACCGGCGCCCAGGCCGAACAGCTCATCGAACGCCTTGAGACGATCGCCGCCACAAGCGGCCCGGTGACCCTGATTGGCGTCAGCCTCGGCGGTATGATCGCGCGGCTGGTCGCGCAGCGCCGGCCGGATCTGGTGCGCGAAGTCATCACCATCAGTTCACCGTTTGCCGGCAGCGGAAAAGCCACCAATGTCTGGCGGTTCTTCGAATGGTTCACCGGCGAACGGCTCGATGATCCGGCGGTGGCCGCCCGCAGCGCCGAAATCGCCGCCCCCCTACCCGTCCCCAGCACCGCTATCTGGAGCCAATCCGACGGACTGGTCGCCGGACAAATCTGCCGCGACAACCACGGCCGATCGATCGAAATCAGCAGCAGCCACCTAGGCGTGCAGATCCGTGCCGACGTTTTCCTGGCGGTCGTGGGCGTCCTTGAAGGCCGCTGAACGGCGGCGCTGTCATGCCTCCGGCGGGCAGGGCCTGAGGCCCTGCACCCACTTTCGTTTCTGGGCCGCACTTGTGTTTTGACGAGAGCACCGCAGGCTATTGTCCATTGCCTGCGGCGCTGGTTTGCGCTGGAGAAACAGGGGCCGCCCTAAAACCAACGGGTGCAGGGTCTGCGACCCTGCCCGCCGGAGGCTCTCCTTACCTCAACGCCTCATCGTACCAGGCCGCCACGTCGTCGCGCATCTTGGCCAGTTCGGATTCCGCCAGATAGATCATGTGGCCCGACTGGTAATAGGTGAACTTGATGTTCCGGTTCAGATCGGCCGGCAGCAGCATGTGGCTGGCGTCGAATTCGGCGCCATAGAAGGGCGTTGCCATGTCGTAATAGCCGTTGAGGAACAGCACTTTCAGCTTCGGATTGGCGCGCATGGTGAAGGCGAGGTCAACCGCCGTGTTGGGCGTCGTCTGCACGCCGCCGCGCGGTGGGCGGTGGGACCAGTCCCAGCTGTAGCCCGGCTCGCGCGCCGTCAGCTTGTAGGGCAGTTCGGTTTTCACGCCGAGTGTCTTCACCGCATAATCGTGGAAGGCCGAGATGTAGGCGCCGGTGATTGCGGTGCCGGCCGGATCCTCATCCGGGCTGGCGGCGTTCAGATCGGTGGGCGGCAGCGTGTAGCGGGTGTCGAGCCGGCCAATCGAGAGCCCGCGCGGGCGCAGCAGTTCGGTCTGGAAATGCTGCAGATCAACCCGCAGGTTGGCGCGCTTGACGAAATCGATGGGCAGCCCGGTATAGGCGTTCATCTGGCGGGCGACGGCATCCTTTTCGGCATCCGAAATGCTGCTGCCCTTGGCAAGGGCGGCAGCATAGGGCCCGGACACAAAACCGCGCACTTCGTTCACGAAGGCGTCGAGATCAGCCGGCTTCTGGCCCGGCAGCGTGCCGTGATACCAGGCGGTCGCGGCAAAGCCGGGGAACAGCACCATGTGGTTCTGATCATAGCCGGCCTGGCGCACGCCATAGTTCATGATGGTGGACAGCAGCGCGACGCCGTGCAGCGAAAGCCCACGTTCCTCCAGCATCCGCGCCACCACACCGGAACGCAGCGTGCCATAGGATTCGCCGAGGATGAATTTCGGCGATTTCCAACGGTTGTTCTTGGAGACATAGCGCATGATCGCGCGGGCAAAGGCATCCGCATCCTGATCGACGCCGTTGAAATCCTTGCCCGTCTTGTCCCCCAGTGGCCGCGACCAGCCGGCGCCCATGGCATCGATGAAGACGATATCGGTCTTGTCGAGCAGGCTCCACGGGTTCTGGGTCACGCTGTATTGATCGGGCGTCACGTAAACCGGCTTGTCTGTCTTCACGCGCACCGGGCCAAAGCTGCCCATGTGCAGCCATATCGTCGCCGAACCAGGCCCGCCGTTGTAGAAGAAGGTGACCGGGCGGTTGGCCTCACCGGTGGTGTAGGCGGTGTAGAACAGGCTGCCGGTGGGCCGGGCATTGTCATCCCGGATGGTGAGCGTGCCCGCAGTGGCGGTATAGGCCACGGCCTTGCCCTTGATGCTCACGCTGCCTTTGGACACGAACGCTTGTTCCTCCACCGGCGCACGGGCGGTGGCGGCATCGGCTTCGGCCACCATCACGTCTTTCGGCGTCTGGCGCTTCTCCTGGGCGAGGCTGGGTGCGGCCAGCGCCGTCAGCAGCAGTGCAGTCACAAGTTTCATCGACAACCCCTCTTTGCAATCCATGATGTTCAGCAGCAGAAAAGCGGCCGCATCGTCAAGCGCGCCTGAAAACGAAAGTGGGTGCAGGGCCTCAGGCCCTGCCCGCCGGAGGCTCTACTTCCTTCCGCGCCGCACGCCCGGCGGCACCCGCGACTTGCCCGGCCTAGGCGTGAACCCGCGCGGCCGGGCGCGATCCCGGCGCGGGCCGCCGCTGCTGCCGCCCTCTGGCAATTCAAAGCGCAGCGCACCCGTGATCGGGCTGGCTTCGGCGAGGCGCAGTTCCATGCGCTGGCCGACGGCATAGCGCGTGCCGGTCTGGATGCCTTCCAGAATGCGGGCGTCTTCATCGAACACGAAGCGTTCATCACCCAGCGTGGAGACCGGCACCAACCCGTCGCCGCCCAGGCCATCGACGGTAGCGAAAAAGCCGAACTTAGCCACGCCGGTGATACGCGTCTTCACGATCTCGCCGACCTTGGTCGAGAGGAACGCCGCGACATAGCGATCGATGGTGTCGCGCTCGGCTTCCATGGCGCGGCGTTCGGTCATGCTGATGTGATCAGCGGTCTTGTCGAGGCCCTTTTCCTCTTCCTTGTGCAGCGCGCCATCGCCCAGGCGATAGGCCGCGACCAGGCTGCGGTGCACCACCAGATCGGCATAACGGCGGATCGGCGAAGTGAAGTGGGCATAGCTGCCGAGGCTCAACCCGAAGTGGCCGACGTTGGCCGGGGAATAATAGGCCTGGGTCTGGGTGCGCAGCACCTGCTCGGTGACCTGCTGGTAATTCTCGCCATCCTTGGCACGAGCGAGGATGCGGTTGAACACGGCGGGCCTGGCCACCTGGCCCAACGCGATATTCTGCCCCAGCGTTTCGAGATAATCCCGCAGCGCGACGATCTTCTCGCGGCTCGGTGCCTCGTGGCAGCGGAAGATGCAGCCGGCTTTCTTCTTTTCGAGCGCCTTGGCCGCCGCGACGTTTGCGGCGATCATGTAATCTTCGATCACGCGGTGCGCGGTCAGATGCTCGCGGATCGAGATGCCGGCGATGCGCCCGGCCTCATCCAGCACCACGCGCTTTTCGGGCAGCTCCAGATCGAGCGGTTCGCGGTCGGCGCGCGCCTTGGCCAGCGCGCGCCATGCGGCCCATAACGGCTTCAGCACGTGCAGCCATTCGCCCTTTTCAGCGTCCATGGTCGCCTGCGCTTCTTCATAAGCGATGTTGGTGACGCAGCGGATGACAGCGCGGGTGAAGCGCCAATCGAGCAATCTGCCTTCCGGATCGATGTGCAAATGGCAGGCGAGCACGGCGCGATCTTCATTCTCCACCAGGCTGCAGACATGGGCGGATAGCACCTCCGGCAGCATCGGCACGACGCGATCGGGGAAATAGACGCTGTTGCCGCGGCTGCGTGCCGAACGGTCGAGCGCAGTGCCGGGGCGGACGTAGAAGCTGACATCGGCGATAGCGACGATGGCGCGAAAGTGCCCGGGCTTCTCGTCATCCGGCGCCGCCCACACCGCATCGTCATGGTCGCGCGCGTCGGCGGGATCGATGGTGAGGAACGGCAGCGCGCGCAGATCCTCGCGCTCACCCAGCGACTGTCGGGCCATGCGCTCGGCCTCGTCGAGCGTCGATTCGTCAAAGCGGTTGGGGATGCCCTTGGCGTGAATGGCGATCAGGCTGAACGATTTGGGCTGGAACGGATCGCCCAGCACTTCGACAACGCGGCCATACTGGCGCGGCGGGCGGCCACTGGGTTCGGCCAGCACCAGATCGCCGGGCTGGCCGTCGCCGGGATCGTTGATCGCCAGATCGGTGCGCGCCTTCTTGTCCACCGGCACCAGCCGCCAGCCCATCGCTTCCTTGCGCAAGATGCCGAGCACGAACTCATCGGATTTCGCCAGCGCCTTCATCGGGAACGCCAGCAGCCCGCCGCCCTGTTCCTCGATCCGCGCCAGCAGGCGATCACCCAGACCAAACACGGCGCGGCGGCGCGGCTCGATCACACGCAGGCGCGGCGGCGGGGTGGCGTGTTCCCAGCGATCGGGCACGGCAATCGCCACGCCATCGGCCACATCACAGATGCGGATCACCGTTACCTTGGGCAGGCCACCGCCCTTGTGCAGGTTGCGCCCCGGCCCGGTTTCCAGCTCGCCGGCCTCCATCATTTCCTTCAGCAACGCCTTCAGCGCGATCTTGTCCTGCGCGTGCAGGCCGAACGCCTTGGCGATCTCGCGCTTGCCGACGCTGGTTTTCTGGGTGGCGATGAAATCCAGGATGGCTTGCCGGTCGGGCAGGCCGGCCAGAGTCCTGTTGTGCGGGTTGTTGCGGGGGGTGCGCGGCATGGCCGTACCATGGGCGTTCGGGGCGGGCGGGGCAAGTGTGGGGCAATGCTTCCCATTGTGCCGGCGACGTGCGCGGCCCATATGCGTCCCCATGCAATCCATGGCCGCTCCGTCCGGCCCACCGCAGGGTGAGGCCGATTTCAAGACGCTGAAGCGTTTCCTGCCCTATCTGTGGCCGGCCGATCGCTCCGATCTGAAACTGCGCGTGGTCGGCGCGCTGTGCCTGGTGCTGCTGGCCAAAAGCGTCATGCTGGCCATGCCCTACACGCTGAAGCTGGCGCTGGATGCGATGTCGGCCAATCTGTCGGGCGGGGCCGGCGTGGCGATGGCGCTGGTCGCCTCCTATGCGCTCGCCCGCTTCGGCGGCGTGCTGTTCGACAATTTCCGCAACGCGCTGTTCGAAAAAGTTGGCCAGGAAGCCGCGCGCCACCTTAGCCTTGATGTGTTCAGCCACATCCACCGGCTTTCGCTGCGTTTCCACCTCGAACGCCGCACCGGCGCACTCACCCGGCTGATCGAGCGCGGCACCAAGAGCATCGACACCATGCTCTATTTCCTGCTGTTCAACATCTTCCCGACCGTGATCGAACTCACCGCCGTCTGCATCCTGTTCGGACGCGGTTTCGGCTGGGAACTGGTGGTGGCCACGCTGGCGATGGTGGCGGCATACATTGTCTACACCCAGCGCATCACCGATTGGCGCGCGAACCTGCGTCGCGAAATGGTGACCAGCGACCAGAACGCCACCGCGCGCGCCGTGGACAGCCTCCTGAATTACGAAACGGTCAAATATTTCAACGCGGAAAGCCATGAAAACGCCAATTATGGCCGGGCCATCAAGCGTTACACCGATGCCGCCACCAAATCCGAAGTCAGCCTCGCCTGGCTCAACATCGGGCAGAGCTTCATCACCAACGCGCTGATGGCCGGCGCGCTGGTCTATGTGGTGTGGGGCTGGAATAAGGGCCGCTTCACCATCGGCGATATTGCCTTCGTCAATGGGCTGCTGATGCAATTGTTCCGCCCGCTTGATCTGCTCGGCATGGTCTATCGCGAAATCCGCCAGGGCCTGATCGACATGGACGCGATGTTCCGCCTGATCGACACCGCGCCGGAAATCGCCGACGCGCCGGGCGCGGTTCCACTCAGCCTGGCGGGCGCGCGGGTCACCTTCGACGCCGTGCAGTTCGGCTATGATCCGCGCCGGCAGATCCTGCACGGCGTAAGCTTCGACGTGGAACCGGGGCGCAAGCTCGCCGTGGTCGGCCATTCGGGCGCCGGCAAATCGACGCTGTCCCGCATTCTCTACCGCTTCTACGACATCAAGGGCGGGCAAGTCAGGATCGACGGGCAGGATATCGCCCATGTCACGCAAGACAGTCTGCGCCGCGCCATCGGCATCGTGCCGCAGGATACGGTGCTGTTCAACGATACGATCGGTTACAACATCGCCTATGGCCGGCCCGATGCATCGGAGGCCGAGATCATCGCGGCGGCGCGCGGCGCGGCCATCCACGATTTCATCCTCAGCCTG
>DAICYJ010000177.1 GCA_027311705.1 Novosphingobium sp.
CCCATGAACAGCAGCTTCTTGCCCGGATAACCCCACATCAACCCGTAATAGGCGCGCAAGTTGGCGAACCGTTGCCAGTCGTCCGCGCCGCTCATCTTGCCGATAAGCGAACCTTTTCCGTGAACAACTTCATCATGACTCAAAGGAAGAACAAAGTTCTCGCTGAACGCATACATCAGTCCAAACGTGATTTCATCATGGTGATACTGCCGATGGACCGCATCGCGCGCCATGTAATTCAGCGTGTCGTGCATGAATCCCATGTTCCACTTGAATCCGAACCCCAGTCCTTTCTCATATACCGGCTGCGTCACGCCCGGCCACGATGTCGATTCCTCCGCCACGGTCAGGAATCCGGCATGGCTGCCGTAAACCGCCTTGTTCATCGCGCGCAGGAATTCCACCGCTTCCCAGTTCTCGCGCCCGCCCTCCGCGTTGGGAATCCATTCCCCCGCTTCCCGCGAATAATCGCGGTACAACATCGATGCCACGGCATCGACGCGCAGCCCATCGACATGGTAATTTTCCGCCCAGAACAATGCGTTATTGACCAGGAAACTCGCCACCTCGCGCCGCCCGAAGTTATAGATCGCGGTCTGCCAGTCGGGATGAAAACCCAGCTTCGGGTCTTCATGTTCATACAAAGCCGTCCCGTCGAACTTCGCAAGTCCATGCGAATCCACGGGAAAATGCGCGGGCACCCAGTCGATCAGTACGCAAACCCCCGCCCGGTGCGCCCCATCCACAAACCGCGCAAACCCATCGGGCCCGCCAAACCGCGCGCTCGGCGCATAAAGCCCGGTCGTCTGATAACCCCAGCTGGGATCATAGGGATGTTCGGATACCGGCAGGAATTCGATGTGGGTAAATCCCATGTCCACCACATAGGGAATCAACTGGTCGGCCAACTCGTCCCAGCTCAAAAACTCCCCGTTTTCGGGCTTTTTCCATGATCCAGGATGGACTTCGTAGGTCGACATCGGCACCCGCCTGGGATCAGTGGCGGCCCAGCTCGCCCGGTGCGCGGCATCGCCCCAGTCGGTCTTGCCCGGTGCGGCGACGATGCTGGCAGTGGCCGGCCTCAGTTCGGAGGCAAAGGCAAACGGATCGGCCTTCAACGGCTGGACGACGCCGTCCGCCCCGGTAATCCGGTACTTATAGGCCCGGCCTGCGCCAATATCCGGGATGAAAATTTCCCACACACCGATATCCGCGCGGCGGCGCATCGGGTGGCGGCGGTGGTCCCAGTCGTTGAAATCGCCGACGACGGCGACCAGCCCGGCATTCGGCGCCCACACCGCAAAATGCACGCCCGCCGCGCCTTCATGTTCGATCAAATGTGCGCCGAATTTATCGAACAATCGCAGATGCGTACCTTCGGCGATGAGGAAATCGTCGGTCGGGCCAAGCACCGGGCCAAACGTATAGGGATCGGTCACCCACCATTCGTGCGACCCTTGGGTGCAGTGATACTTCACCGGTTGGGGCAAACCGGTGACTTTGCCCTCGAACAAACCACGTTCGTTCGTCTGCGTTAAAACTCCCAGAGATTTTCCTGCGAGGTCATACGCTTCCGCCGTCTCCGCCCCCAGCAGCAAGGCGCGGGCAAACGCACCGCCCGGTCCCTCATGGATGCCGAGCAGCGAAAACGGGTCCGCATGCGCGCCTTCCAGCAAGGCTTCGATGGCGCGCGGTGGTGGCTTCATGGCGGCCCCTCAAACTCCCCAGATATCGCGTGCATATTCGCTGATGGTCCGGTCCGATGAGAACCAGCCGACGTTCGCGATGTTCCGTATGGCACTGGCGCGCCACGCTTTTTGAACTTCCCAGCGGCGGTCCACCGAACGCTGCGCTGCATGATAGCCGTCGAAATCGGCAGCGACCATGAACCAGTCGCTGTCGTAAATCCCGCCCATCAAGTCTTTGTAGCGGTCGGCATCGTCGGGGCTGAACACCCCCGTGGCAATCGCATTGATCGCCTGCTGCAATTCGCGCGATCCTTCGATCACCTCACGCGGATTATAGCCGTCGGCGCGCTTTTCGGCGACTTCGTCGGCCGTCAGCCCGAAGATGATGATGTTGTCGTCGCCCACACGGTCCTTGATCTCGATATTCGCACCATCGAGCGTGCCGATAGTCAGCGCGCCGTTGAGTGCAAACTTCATGTTGCCGGTGCCGCTGGCTTCCATGCCCGCCGTCGAAATTTGCTCCGACAAATCCGCCGCAGGAATAATCCGCTCGGCCAGCGTCACGTTGTAATTGGGCACGAAAACGACCTTCAGCAGCCCCCCGACCGAGGGATCGGAATTCACGCGCCGCGCGATGTCGTTGGCCAGTTTGATGACCAGCTTGGCGTTGTGATAAGTCGGCGCGGCCTTGCCGCCGAAGATTTTCACGCGCGGCACCCAGTCGCGTTCCGGATGGCTGCGGATCTGGTCGTAGAGCGCAACCGTCTCGATCAGGTTGAGCAATTGGCGCTTGTATTCATGGATGCGCTTGATCTGCACGTCGAACAGCGCGTCGGGATCGAGCCGTACGCCGGTCAGTGTCTTGATGTGCGCGGCCAACGCAATCTTGTTCGACCGCTTCACTTCGGCGATCCGCTCGCCCAGCGCAGGGTCATCTGCCAGCGCGTTCAGTTCGACCAGCTTTTCGGCATCGTCGATAAAGCCGTCGCCGATGGCATCCTTCAGCACCGAAACCAGCGCCGGATTGCACTGCTGCAGCCAACGGCGCGGGGTGACGCCGTTGGTCTTGTTGTTGATCCGGTCCGGGTAAAGCGCGTGCAAGTCGGCGAACACGGTGGATTTCATCAGGTCGGTGTGCAGCGCGGCCACACCGTTCACACTATGCGCGCCGGTGAATGCCAGATTGGCCATGCGCACGCGCCGCTCACCGCCTTCGTCGATCAGGCTGATCGCGGAAATCTGGCGCTCGTCCATCCCGGCTTTGCGCGCCTCACGCAGCACACGGCTGTTAATGGCATAAACAATCTGCATGTGGCGCGGCAGAAGGCGTTCGAACAGCGGCAGTGGCCAGCTTTCCAGCGCTTCGGGAAGCAGCGTGTGGTTGGTGTAACCCACGGTTTTCTTAGTGACTTCCCAAGCCTCGTTGAATTCAAGGCCGTGGATATCGACCAGCAGACGCATGATTTCGGCGACCGCGACGGCGGGGTGCGTGTCGTTCAGCTGGATTGCCGCCTTGTCGGGCAAGGTGCGCACGTCGCCATGATATTGCGCGTGGCGGCGGATGATGTCCTGGATGGAGGCCGAGGTGAAGAAATATTCCTGCCGCAGCCGCAATTCCTGCCCGGCGGCATTGGAATCGGCGGGATAAAGCACGCGCACCAGGCTGTCGGCGCGGCTCTGTTCGGCCAGCGCCCCCACGTGGTCGCCGGCGTTGAAGGCGTCCAGCCGGATCGGATCGAGCGCGCTGGCCGTCCACAGCCGCAAGGTGTTCACCCGCTTGCCGCGCCAGCCGACCACCGGGGTATCGACGGCATAGGCCTCCACCTGCTCGGCCGGGTTCCACGAAACGCCGTCACCGGTGTCGATCACTTCGCCGCCGAAGCCGATGCGATACGCGCTTTCGCGGCGGTCGAACTCCCAGGGATTGCCGTGGCTCAGCCAGGTTTCGGGTAGTTCCACCTGCCAGCCATCGTCGATACGTTGACGGAACATTCCGTTCACATAGCGGATGCCATAGCCGTAGGCCGGGATGTCGAGGCTCGCGAGGCTTTCCATGAAGCAGGCGGCCAACCGGCCGAGGCCGCCGTTGCCTAGCGCCGCATCAGGCTCCAGTTCTTCCAACGCGGCAAGGTCGAAGCCGTGGGCGGCCAGCGCCCGTTCCATCTCGCGCGTAAGCCCCATGTTAGACAGCGCATCGCGCAGCAGGCGGCCGATCAGGAATTCCAGGCTGAGGTAATAAACGCGTTTGCCGCCGTCGTCATAAGTCTTGCGGGTGGATTCCATCCAGCGGTCGATCACCGCATCGCGCAGGGCGAGTACCGTTGCGGTGAACCAGTCGTGGGGCTTGGCCGCGCGCTCGTCCTTGCCGACGCGGTGGCGCAGGACGTCGATGATATGCGCGTCGATTTCTGCTGCGGTCGACCCGGTGCTGAGGGCGATGTCGAGGCTCATGGAATGCTCCGCCTGCTAGGGGTTGGCCCGGCGCACGGCTTTGCCGTCCGCATGGGCGAACCAGTTGTCCCGACCTCTCAGCGGCTTCCCCCGCCCAGTTCATGTTCCGCGAACGCAAAACGTCCGGGAATCTCCCGGTCACTTGCGTAGGACAGTCGCGAAGACTTTCACAAGCAATCAGATTGCTGCCACGCAAAATAAATGGCGCCGTGTTTTCACGCAGCGCCATTTGATCTTTCACTTACAATGCCTTGGCGAGGTGCCGATGAAGCAGCTGGCCTGATGAATACGATTGCAACCCTTGTTGGTCGATCACAGCATCCGGCGCAGCGTGGCATCCTTCAGCATGACGTGATGATACAGCGCCGCGCCGATGTGCAGCAAGACCAGCGCCGCAAAGGCATAGCCCAGAATCTCATGCGTCTCGTGCGCCGCGCCCACAATCGGCATGTCCTTGGTCAGCGCCAGCTTGGGCCACTGGAACAGGCCGTAAAACGACAGGGGATACTTGCCTGCGGACGAGAAGATCCACCCGGTAAGCGGGAGCACGAACATCAAAATGTAGAACATCCCATGGGTGGCGGCGGCGAACTTGCGGAAGGCAGGTTTGAAATCGACAGGGTAATCCGGCGTGGTCCAGCGTAGCCGCCAGCCGAGGCGCACGACGGACAGCAGCAGGATCAAAAGGCCGGTGGCCTTGTGTAGTGGCATCGATTCCCAAACCTTTTCAAGACTTTCGCCGAAGATGCCGGTAAACAGGTTGAACAGGATCAATATCGCGATTGTCCAGTGGAGAGTGCGAGCCAGCGAATTGTA
>DAICYJ010000178.1 GCA_027311705.1 Novosphingobium sp.
AGGCGTCCCCCGCAATTCTGTAATTTTGGAAGTCATACGCGCGCGCGCGTGCGCGATGGCACGGACAAAAAGGTGAACTGACTATGGCAGCAACGAAAAAGGCAGCGGTGAAGAGCAAGGTAAGCCCCCGGCGCAATAACGCTTTGCAAGTCCCGCAGACCGAAGGCGAGTCCCCGGCAGTGGCGACGGCGCGCGCGCTTTTGGCCCCTGATTTCCGGCACGGCGTCGCAGCCGAGCAACTGTTCAAAGCGCAAGTGGGCGATGCCGACTTTGCACCCGGCATTGGCGACTATGCCGAGGCGTTCAAAGACAAGGGTAAAGCGGCGGCATCGGGCGACCTGGCCTTTGCCAGCCGAATGTTGGCGGCGCAGGCCATGACGCTGGACAACATCTTTGCCGAAATGGCCCGGCGCATGGCGTTGAATATGGGCGAGTATCTGAGCGCGACCGAAACCTATGCGCGCATTGCCCTGAAGGCACAGGCGGGAAGCCGGGCGACTTTGGACGTGCTGGCCAAGCTGCACCAGCCGCGCGAACAGACTGTGCGGCACGTTCACGTAAACGAAGGCGGGCAAGCGGTGATTGCCGATGAATTCCACCACCACCAGCCGGGCGCACAGGGGGGCCAAGAAAATGGACAAGCAATCGAACAACCCCATGCAACCGGAACCTGTGCGGCTGGCGCAGTCACCGCGCTGCCAAGCCCGGACCCGTTCGGGAACGGCGTGCCGCTCCCCAGCGGTAAAGGGCAACCGGCGGTGCAGGATGCACGGGGGCAAGGGTAGCGGCGCGCCCAAGGGCAACCGCAACGCCTACAAGCACGGCGCGCGATCTGGGGAGGCGCTGCGCACGCTGGCCTTGATCCGTTCGCTGGGGGCGATGCTGGACGATGGCGAGGCATAATTTATGCAAGCCTCAACGCGCGCGCGATGCGCCGAAGTGGGCCGGGGGGTGGGTCAATACCTTCGGCTATGGTATGGGGGACCGACGCCCTTCCCCGCTTGCATCGCTAACCCAAGTTTTTACTGCCCGCGCGCGCGATGGCCCGAAATGTTGTTCACTGATATTCGCGTCTATCCGAACGTTTTGGGGGCCACTTTGGGGGCCACTTGAAAAACATTCCTCCTAGAAAGGTAGGATTTCCGCCAGTTTTCTGAAATTTTGCGGTTCCCGCTACCGCTCCATTTTCCTGTCCATCGACGGCTATTCGCGGCGTTGTGAGACGCAGAAAGCGCGTTTGCGTTCGCGGCATGCGATCGCCGGGAATTGGGCACCAGTGCCGAACAGGACTTTGCCGCGTTCTGCATGGCGGCACAGACAGGCTAAAGGCGCCGCCGCGGTCCGTCGGCGTGTGCGACGAACCGGGCAAGCGCAGCCGCGACTTTGCGCGATCAATCCTTCCAGGCGCGGGCCGCCCATTTCACTGTGACGGCCGGACCGAGGTTCTCGGCGTCGCTGCCCAGTGCGAAAGCGTATTCGCCGGCTGGCAGCGACCAACCGCCATCCTTCCAGTCAGCCAGAATACGGGGGTCGATGGTGAGCGAAACCTTTTGCGAGCCGCCCGGCACCAACGTAACCCGCTTGAAGCCGACCAGCCGCCGCTTGGGCTGGCCCGCTCGGCTGACCAGATAGAGTTGGCCGACATCGTCGCCTTTGACCTTGCCCGTGTTCGACAGGGTGAATTGCGCGGTGTTGCCAGCCACCTTCAGGCCGTTGTGGGAAAAGCTGGTATAGCTGAGGCCGAATCCGAACGGAAACAGCGGCTTTGCGCCCTTGCGGGCGAACCAGCGATAGCCGACGTCGGACCCTTCGATGTCGTAATCGGCGTGAAGCTGGTCCTTGCCCGGAGCCGGATCTCCTGCGAAGTTCGGTTCGACCCAATCGCTGCCATCAAGGCGGGGGCGTGGCAACTGTTCAAGGCTGGCGGGAAACGTGACCGGCAGGCGGCCACCCGGATTGGTATCGCCGAACAACACCGAGGCAATCGCTTCGCCGCCGCGTGCGCCGGGATACCAAGCCTCGACAACCGCGGCCACCTTGTCCAGCCAGGGCATCATTACCGGGCCGCCAGTCTGCAAGACCACGATGGTGTTGGGATTGGCTGCCGCAACCGCCGCGATCAGCGCGTCCTGACCGTCGGGCAGGGAAAGGTCCGGCTGGTCCAACCCTTCGGTGCGCCATTCGTTGGCGAACACGATAGCCACTTCTGCCTGCTTCGCCTTTTCTACGGCATCGGCGATATAGCGCCCATCGCGGAACGTGACCGTCGCGGCCGGTGCTGCCGCCTTGATCGCCTTGAGCGGGGCGGAACGGTGGTAGCTCTGCGACATCAGCGCCGCGAACGCACCGTCTCCGCCACTGGAGCGGGTAGCTGCCGGACCGTCCACGCTGTGGACCAAGCTCGATCCCGAACCGGCCAGCACGCCCGTGTCGGCATAGCCGCCGATCACCGCGATCGACCTGGCCGACTTGGCCAGCGGCAGTGCGCCGTTGTTCTTGAGCAGGACGATGCCCTGTTTCGCGGTCTCCTCGGCGACGCCTGCGTTCTTGGCAAAATCGATCGCGGTGCCCGGCGTGGCCGGAGTGCGGTCGATCCCGGCGGCGTAGATGGCCGTCAGCACACGCTTGTTCATATCGTCGAGCCTGGCGGCATAGGCAGGGTCGGACGCGGCTTTGGCCTTCAGCACATCGCCAAAGAACAGCGCCGGATCCATCTGCGCACCCGATTGCTGGTCCAGCCCGTTCAGCGCGGCCTGCACGCCCGGAACCGCGCCCCAGTCCGACATCACGAAGCCCTTCCAGCCCCAAGACTGCTTGAGCACCTTGTTCAACAGCCAGTCGCTGGCGCAGCCCTGTTCGCCGTGCACGCGATTGTAGGAGCACATCACCGATCCGGGATGTCCTTGTTCGATGCCGATCTGGAAGGCCAGCAGGTCGCTTTCGCGCGCCGCGCCTTCGTCAATTTTCACGTCGACGTATTTGCGCCCGGTTTCCTGCCCGTTAAGCGCGAAATGCTTGATCGTGGAAATGATGTGGTTGGACTGGACGCCGCGAATGGCGGCCCCGACCAACATGCCGGAAAGCAGCGGATCTTCGGCCAGGTATTCAAAAGTCCGGCCGTTGCGAGGATCGCGCATCAGGTTAACGCCGCCCGCCAGCAGCACGTTGAAGCCCTTTGCTCGCGCCTCAGAACCGATCATCGCGCCGCCCCGATAGAGCAGGTCGGTATTCCAGCTTGCCGCCTGCGAAAGGCCGGAGGGCAACGCGGTCGCGCCGTCCTTGCGGATGCCTCCAACCCACGAGACGCCAAGGCTGGCGTCGGTTTCGGTCAATGCAGGCACGCCCAAGCGCGGAATTCCGTGAATGTAACCGGCACCAAGGATGGCCTCAGCAGGAATGACCGTGCCGGGAAAGAACGGCAGCGGCATCATGCCGTGGGTCAGCACGACCTTTTCGTCGGCGGTCATTTGCTTGACCGTCGCGGTCGCCCTAATTTCGGCCGAGGCCATGTCGATGGCCGGTGCCTGCTGTGCCCGAAGCAGGGTTGGCACCGTGAGCGCGGTTGCGGCGAGGGCGATGGCAAGATGGGTGCGGCGGGTCATGCGCATTCCTTCGGGGCTGGGATCAGAACCTGGATCGATTGAAAAAGTGGGCCGCAATCGAAATTGCGGCCCAGTAGGGTGGAACAGATTCAGATCAGAACTTGACCCCGCCGCGCACACCGTAAGTGCGCGGAGCTTCGATAAAGACACCGGCACCGATACCCGATGCCGCATGGGCAATCGTGATGTTGTCCTCGATGTTCTTGACGAAGCCCTGGATGTAGAAGCGCTCGTTCGGGGCATTGTAGGTGATCGTCGCGTCGGTCTTGGTGAACGACGGCTGGCGGAACTGCGACAGGTTGTTCAGATCGAGAATGAAGTATTCCGAACTGTAGCGGCTGCGCACGCCCACATCGACATTTCCGGCATCACCGAGCGTGAAGGTGTGGGTCCATGCCACCGTAGCGACGTGCTTGGGCGCGTGATCGAGCAGCGCACCTTTGAAAGAGAACGTCGGGAACGCGACCGTATCGGGCGTGAAATCCTGATAGCGCGCATGAGTGTAGGTGTAGCCAAGCTCGAACTTGTCATTGTCACCCGGCCGCAGTGTGGCTTCCAGTTCGACGCCATCGACCTTGGCCTTGGCGGCGTTGCTGATCAGCGTTGCCGGAATTGGCTTGCTGACCGCCTGGCTGACCTGCAGCTTGTCGTAATCGTAGTGGAACACCGAGGCAGTGAGGCGGAAAGCGCTCGAAATGCGGAACTTCACACCGGCCTCATACGAGGTCAGGTTTTCCGGATTGTAATAGAGTGCTTCAGGAGTGAGGGCGCAGCCAAGGCCACCACCGGTGACGCAGCCATCGTTGAACCCGCCCGCCTTGTAGCCGGTCGAGACGTTAGCGTAGACGAGGCCAAGGCCCGGTACGTCATAATCGGCGCCCACCTTCCAGATGGTCTTGTTCCAGGTTTTTTGCGCAATGTTCTCGTTCAGCGTGCAGCGCAACGCGCCGCAGAACGAGGTGGCGGTATCCGGGAAATCGAGCACCGTGGCGCCGTTACGCGACTTGAAGTCGTTGGTGTAGCGCACACCGCCAGTCACGTGGAAATCGGGCGTGACATCGAAAGTCACTTGGCCGAACGCCGCTTTCGAGCGTGATACAGTCGGGCCCTGCGGGAAGGCAAAGCCAGTTGCCCCGGGCGATACGATGCCGGACAGCGGGTTGCCGAGGTTATATTCGATGGATGATTTTTCGTTGAAGTAGTAACCGCCGACCTGGCCATGGAAACGCGAGCCCTGACCGAAGGCGAGACGCAGTTCATGGCTGTTCTGCTTGAAGGTGCCAAAATAGAACGCCGAGTTGTTCAGCCCGCCAAACAGCAGCAGGTTGCGCACGTCGTCGCGTTCGGTCTTGCGGTACGATCCGAGGTAGGTGAGCTGCAGAGGCCCGAAATCATAGGCAAAATCACCCATGATCCCGTAGGCCTTGTTGTTGC
>DAICYJ010000180.1 GCA_027311705.1 Novosphingobium sp.
GCCAGTTGGCCCAGTTCGAGGAAGGGCGAACCGGGATCGAGCAGGCGCTCCACCCGGTCACGCGGCAAAAGTTTCCCGCGCGAAACGTGGCGCTCGCGGCTGCGTTCATCGCCGCCCAGCGCAGCCTGCGCCACGCGGGCGCGCAGTTCATCGGCCAGCGCGCGATTGTGCGCGGCGCGGGACTGCGCTTCCGGGCTGGTGCTATCGAGGTTACTGGAAAGGACCGGCCCGCTCATTGCGCTGCCTTGTGGGTCATGGTGGGGAAGTGCTCTGGTTCAGGCGCGGCGCACATCGGCGTTTATCCTCACAGCTCTCGTTTGAGCAGTTCTTACAGGCAACCGTATCAGTAGAAAAACTGGATTTATTGGGAATCAACGATAGTATTTTTCTATGCTCAGTCGGACCCAGATTCGCCAGTTCCTCGCCGTCGTCGATACTGGCAGTTTTACCCGAGCGGCGCATTCGCTCAATCTGGCGCAGCCTTCGCTTTCGGCGGGCATTGCGGAACTGGAGCGCCAGTTGGGAACGCAGTTGTTTGTGCGCGAGCGGCGGCGGATCGGCATGACGGCGGCGGGGAATGCGCTGCTCCCCATCGCGCGGTCGATCGAGCGCGATTTCCACCGCGTGGAAATCAGCATCGGCAGCGAGCCGGTTCCCCTGCGCCCCTTGCGGCTGGGGGTGCTTGATTCGGTTTCGAGCGACTGGCTGGAGCAGGCCGTGGCCCGGTATGACGGGAAAGAGCCGCTGGAACTGACTGAAGGCAACGAACGTGAACTGCAGTCGGCACTGTCCAATGGAACGGTCGACCTCGCGCTCACGCTGATCGTGGCGGGCGACCAGCGGCATGAAACCAAAGTGCTGATCGACGAGGACTATTGCCTCGCCTTGCCAGCCAACCACCGCCTTGCGGGCGCGGAAACTATCGTCGCTCGGGACGTCGCTGGCGAAACAATGATCGCACGGCGTTCGTGCGAAATTTTGGCGGAAACCAGCCGTTTTTTCACCGAACGCGGGGTGCGGCCACGCTTCAGCATGCGATCGCCGCACGATGATCGGGTGATGCAGATGGTGCGAGCGGGGCTGGGTGTCACGGTCGCGCCGCGATCGCTTGGCAGGCCTGGAATCGCGATGGTTGCCATCGACGATTTCAATGCGACGCGGCGCATCGGGCTGGTATTCGGCCCGCATTGGGTAGCGCAATTTGGGGCGGATCACCCCATCGCCGTAACGTTTACAGCATAGGGATTTCCCCTGCAATTCCGTCCGAATTGCCGTGCCCACTGGACGACCCGCGTGCGCCGCGTTACCCGACGTGCCGAACTGTTGGAGAAACGACTGTCATGAATACCGCCGAAC
The DNA here is from genome assembly GCA_027311705.1 of Novosphingobium sp. GTDB lineage: Bacteria > Pseudomonadota > Alphaproteobacteria > Sphingomonadales > Sphingomonadaceae > Novosphingobium. The sequence goes on from DAICYJ010000180.1 coordinate 1,357, forward strand.
TCGCCGAAGCCGTCGCCGCCAGCGAAGGCCTGACCAAGGCCGACGCCAAGAAGCTCGTCGATGCCGTTTTCGCTGCGATCGCCGATGCCGCTGCAAAGGGCGAGGAAGTTTCGCTCAACGCATTCGGCAAGTTCAAGATCAAGGACAGCCCGGCTCGCGAAGGCCGCAACCCTTCGACCGGCGCGACGATCCAGATCGCCGCTTCGCGCAAGCTGACCTTCGCGCCTGCCAAGGCCGTGAAGGACAAGATTAACGCCTGATGGCGCTGGGCGGCGTCCGGCACACCTGCCGGGCGTCGCCTGCCCTTCCCTGACTAAGGTGCTTCTGCGTGGATTTCGACGACCAGATGCGCCGGTACTTCGGCTCTCCCGACCTCGATTCGGTGAGCCCGGCCATGCTGGCCAGCGGCAAGGAACGACTTGAAGTCGATTTCGGCCTCGAAAAGGATCGCGGCCGCCGCTTTGCGATGTGGGCGCTGATGCACCTTCTGGGCAATGCGCCCGCTCTCGACATTGCCTTCAAGGAACCGGCGGACCAGAACGCCGCGCGCGATTTCATGGACATGTTCGCGGGTCTGAACGGCGAATAGCGTGTCCGGCCATTCTTCGCATGGCCGAAACGATAGTTTTCAATTCACCTCACACCGGCAAGAGGGACTGCATGAGCGGCGCGTGGTTTTCCGCGCTGCACGAGAGTCGCGTCTGGCGAGGGGATTGAGCACATGACGATCAGCACTGAGGCCGTGGAAATGGCGGCGAAGGTGGAAGCCTTCGTGCGCGAGCAGATTATCCCGTACGAATCAGACCCGCGCCGCGACCACCATGGTGCGCCGACCGACGAACTGGTGCAGGAAATGCGCGAACTGGCCCGCGCGGCCGGTGTGCTGACGCCGCACATCAAAGCCGACGGCAGCCACCGCACCCAGCGCGAGACGGCCATTATCCTCATCAAATCGGGCCTGTCGCCGTTCGGCATGCTGGCCTGCAACACCAATGCGCCCGACGAGGGCAACATGTACCTGATCGGCCATGTCGGCAGCCCGGACCTGAAGCGCCGGTTCCTCGACCAGCTGGTCGAAGGCCGCTCGCGCTCCGCCTTCCTGATGACCGAACCCGCCGATCTGCAAGGCGCGGGTGCGGACCCGTCGATGATGATCACCACTTGCCGCAAGGATGGCAACCACTGGGTCGTCAACGGCAAGAAGTGCTTCATCACTGGGGCCGAAGGCGCCAAGGTCGGCATCGTCATGGCCAAGAGCGAGGACGCGGATTCGCTGGGCGGCGCGTGCATGTTCCTGGTCGACCTGCCCGATCCTGCCATCCGCATCACCCATGTGCCCAACACCATCGACAACTCGATGCCCGGCAGCCACGCCGAGATCGACATCGTCGATTTGCGCATTCCCGCCGACCAGATGCTGGGCAATGCGGGCGAAGGCTTCAAGTATGCGCAGATCCGGCTTTCGCCTGCGCGCCTGTCGCACTGCATGCGCTGGCTGGGCGGCTGCATCCGTTCGCAGGAAATCGCCACCGACTACGTCAACCGCCGCATGGCCTTCGGCAAGCAGCTGATCGACCATGAAGGCGTGGGCTTCATGCTCGCCGAGAACATGATCGACATCAAGCAGTGCGAACTGATGATCGACTGGTGCGCGGGGGTGCTCGATACCGGGTCGCTGGGCACCGTCGAAAGCAGCATGACCAAGGTCGCCGTCTCGGAAGCGCTGATGCGCATCGCCGACAAGTGCGTGCAGGTGATGGGCGGTACCGGGGTGACCGACAAGACTATCGTCGAACGCATGTTCCGCGAAGCGCGCGCGTTCCGCATCTATGACGGCCCGACCGAGGTTCACAAGTGGAGCCTCGCCAAGAAGATCAAGCGCGACTGGAAGCACGCGAATGCCTGATTCTGCAAAAGCTCTGGCCGCCGCCAACAGCGGCACCGGCGACGTGCGCGTGGCGCTGGACGAGGCTGCACTGGCCGGCTGGCTGGCGGCCAATGTCGCGGGCTTTGCCGGGCCGCTGACGTTGGCGCAGTTCAACGGCGGTCAGTCGAACCCGACTTATCGCCTGTCCACGCCCACCGCGGACTATGTGCTGCGGCGCAAGCCTCCGGGGCCGCTGCTGAAAGGTGCGCACGACGTGCTGCGCGAGGCGAAAGTGCTGTCGGGCCTGTGGACCACGCCGGTGCCGGTGCCGCAGATCATGGCCGTGTGCGAGGACGAGGCCGTGATCGGCAGCGCGTTCTACGTGATGAGCATGGTCGACGGCCGCATCTTCTGGGATGCAGCCTTCAGCGACGTGCCGATGGCTGAGCGTGCCGCCTACTACGACGCGATGAACGAAGTGATCGCCGCGCTGCATTCGGTCGACTATCAGGCGGTCGGCCTTGGCGATTATGGCCGGCCGGGTAACTACTTCGCGCGCCAGATCGGGCGCTGGTCAAAGCAGTATATCGACGACGAACTGGCCGGCCGCATTCCGGACATGGACGCGCTGGTCGAATGGCTGCCCACCGCCATCCCAGAAGGCGACGAGACCAGCATCGTCCACGGGGATTTCCGCTGCGACAACATGATCTTTCACCCCACCGAGCCGCGCATTCTGGCGGTGCTCGACTGGGAGCTATCGACGCTGGGCCACCCGCTGGCCGACTTCGCCTATCACGCGATGATGTACCGCATGCCGGGCGATATCGTCGCCGGCATCGGTGGACGCGATCCCGTCGCGCTGGGTCTGCCCACCGAAGCCGAATACATCGCGGCCTATTGCGCGCGCACGGGCCGGACCAGCATCGCCAACTGGGACTTCTACCTCGCCTTCAACTTCTTCCGCTTGGCCGCGATCTTCCACGGCATCAAGGGCCGGGTCCTGCGCGGCAACGCCAGCAACGCACAGGCGCAGGAACGCGCCGAAGCCTTCCCCCGTCTCGCCGCATTGGCGCGCGAGGCCATGGAGAAGTGCAGGCAGGGTTGACCCTTTGCGCCGCCGTCAGGCGAACAGGTGTTGCCCGCCATCGACTGGTATTACCGTACCGGTAATGTGGCGCGCCGCGTCGCTGACGAGGAAGGCGGCAAGCGCGCCGACATCCTGAATCGTCGTAAGTTCATGCGCCGCTGCTTCGGCGGCGGCGCGGTCCAGCAGCTCATCGAAATGCTCGATGCCGCTGGCGGCGCGGGTGGCGATCGGGCCGGGCGAGATAGCGTGCGCGCGGATATGCTTCGATCCCAGTTCCGCCGCAACATAGCGCGTCGCGCTTTCCAGCGCGGCCTTGACCGGCCCCATCAGGTTGTAGTGTTCGACCACCCGGCCCGATCCGTAGAACGTGACGCACAGCAAGCAGCCGCCATCCGTCATCAGCGGTTCGGC
>DAICYJ010000195.1 GCA_027311705.1 Novosphingobium sp.
GGGCGTAGTGCGAAATACCGCGAAATGGAGATGCGGAGCCGCAGGATCCGCATTTCCGGTTGAACCGACAGCACCGATAACCTGCCCTGCCTGAACGGTTTGCCCCTCGGCCAGATTGAGCGCGTAGGACGAGAGGTGCGCGTAGTAGGTCATGGTCAGGCCGTCGGGCGAGCGGATGTAGATCGTGTTGCCGCCGTCGTTCGACAGGAACAGCCTTTCGACCCTGCCCGCCATTGCGGCGAGAACCGGGGTGCCGACAGGCGCGAGGATGTCGATGGCGTCATGCCTTCGCATGCCATCGTCGCGGTTCTGTATGAAAGTATCGACCAATTGGCTGGCCATTACCCCCTGCACCGGAATCACCATTTGAGCGGAGCCGTCGCCGCTCAATTGCGGCGCGGCCTGCACGTGGGTCGCCACCCGATCCGGCGGGCCGGTGACCTGCGGTCGCAACCAGAGGGCACCCGCAATTATCCAAACGGCCGACGTGACGACGGCCGTGGTCGCCACAAGACGCGCTTTTTCACGCCAGATTTCCAGCTTCGTCTGCATACTGCCGATCAGGCCACAAACTCCACTTTCGTTCCCGAACTCACCATTTGCGCCAGACGTGCGGCATCCCAGTTGGTAAGACGCACGCAGCCGTGGCTCTCGGTGCGGCCGATGGTCTGCGGTTCAGGAGTGCCGTGGATGCCGTAGTGCGGCTTCGATAGATCGATCCAGACCACGCCGACCGGCCCGTTCGGCCCTGGCGGCAACAGCGCCTTGGGCTTGCTGTCGGAAACATCCCAGAAGAGGGCCGGGTTGTAATGAAACTTGGGGTTGCGATCGACGCCGTTGATCTTCCAGTTGCCCAGCGGCAGCGGATCGCGGCTGGACCCGGTCGTCACCGTGAACAGTGCCACCAGCTTGTCATCCGCGTCATAGGCGCTGAGCGTACCCTTGGACTTGCTGACCACGATGCGATCCGCATGGACCTGTTCGGTGCCGACGCCCAGCGACGCCAGCGTGGCAACCCACGCCTGGTCGTCAACCTGACCGGGGTCGATGGAATCCGCACCAACATTCGGCACGCGAATTTTCTGCCCGGCGGCAAAAACGGGCGGCAGCGGCGATGGACTGGCAGAATTCTGCACTGCCGAGGTTTCGGTGCCGACGGCGTTGCCACCCGCGATCTGGGGGTTCAAGGCTTTGAGTACGGCGCCGGTCGTATGAAACCGTTCGGCCAGTTTCTCGTCGAGCGAGGCATAATCCATGCCCGGCAGTTTCGCCTGCTCCGCAGGATCCTTAGGCAATGTTGCAAACGGTCCCGCCGCAAAATCCTGAGGTATGGTGACGAGGCGCGTTGCCGAAATCTGCGAATAGCGCGACAGGATGGCCTGTGTCGCCTCGTCGATGTCGCCCGTCACCTTGAGGCCGTTTGCCTGCTGATAGCCGGAAAGCGCATTGCGGGTGGACAGGCCCATTTCGCCGTCGACGACGCCGGGCGCAAAGCCGAGCCGCTCAAGAATGACCTGCGCCTGCATTACCGCGCGTGGCTGGTCGTCGGTAGCCTCGGCCGACTGGGGCTGTCCGGGGCCGGGATCGTGCGAGGCCATGGCATCGGCACCCGGCTGAACGGCCGCGACCTGTGCGGTTTCACTTGCGGCAGGATCGGCGGCGGACTGCCCTGTTCCATTCGAATTGCACCCCGCCAACATGGCCAAAAGGCAGGCGGCGGGCAGGCTGGTGAAAATGGCGCGCGACGAGGGGGCGCGCGCGATGGTTCCGCGCGTGATAGGATCGCGCACGGGGGGCAGCAGGCTGTTCATTGAAACTCCCGGAATATTCGGGTGTTTGAACGTATCTAACCTTCGTTAGTTCCGATGCGATCCTTGTGACCGGCCCTGATTACGGCATTGAAAGCAACTACGGCCGCTGCTTCGTCGCCACCCCACACCGCGCTGCTGGCGGCGATGAAATCCGCGCCGGCCTTTACGAGGCCACGGCAGTTGTCGGGCGTGATGCCGCCGATGGCGACGCAAGGAATCTCGAAGATCGACGCCCACCATTCGAGCAGATCGGTTTCGGGGCGATGTTCGGTTTCCTTGGTCGTGCTGGGGAAAAACGCCCCGAACGCAACGTAGTCGGCACCCGCCTCTCCCGCAGCCATGGCCAAGTGGCGGCTGTCGTGGCAGGTGACGCCGATCTGCACATCCTTGCCCAGTCGCTCGCGCGCATCGGCCACGTCGCCATCTTCCTGCCCCAGATGCACGCCGTCCGCGCCAAGGCGTTTGGCAAGGCCGATGGAATCGTTGACGATAAAGGCTACGTCGCGATCGGAGCAGATGCGCTGGAGCGGTTCGGCGAGCGCGGCGGCAGCGTGATCGTCCATGCCCTTCACGCGAAACTGGAAGGCTGCCACGTCGCCCGCATCGAGGGCGCGGACGAGGCGATCAGGGAAGGAACCCGAAACGTCGAGCGGTGAAATCAGGTAAAGCTGACAGGGGGGATAGGCCATTGTCGCGCCCTAGCCCGCTGCGGCCCGTGCCGCAACAGGTTGGCCATTCCGGAACCGTTCATCGCAGTGTGGCATTGGTGGCTGCATGAAAGCCATCCTTCCCATCTTCGCGGCGCTCGCCGTCAGCGCCTGTGCCACCATCCCCGCCGCGGTGCGCGACGATGGTTTTGCGCGGTTGGGCGAAGCCAGCCGCGCCGGACCGGTGACCTTGCGGCCGACGCGTGTGGTGGAGGACAGTCGCTGCCCGATGAATGCGCGGTGCATCTGGGCCGGTCGGGTGGTGCTGGAAACGACGGTGATCGAAAGTGGTCGCTCTCAGGTGCGTAACCTGATCCTTGGCGAACCAGCGCTGACCTTGAATGGCGAAGTCATGCTGGACAGCGTGGAGCCGCCGACGCGGACGGATACGCCGATCCGGCCTGGCGATTACCGGTTCCATTTCAGCTATCGCGCCCGCTGAAAAGCTGGCGCTGAAAGCAAGACGCCCCTCCCCCGCTGTGCGGGGTGAGGGGCGGCCTTTCCCATCCTCTAACTGGTAATCGTCAGGCGGCGACGGCAGCCGTCTTGACGGTGGAACCGGTGTAGATGTCGTTGATCGCAAGCCCGAGAGATGCATCGAATTCCGCATCGGTCATGCCGTGGCGCAGATCGTTGAGCAATGCGCGGCTGAAGCTGGCGATGATGCCGTTGTTCTTGGCCAGCTCTACGCAGGCTTCGGGACGGGCATAGCCGCCCGACAGCGCGACGACGCGCAGAACCTTGGGGTGCGCGACCAGCGGATCGAACGTGCCGGGAACGACCGGCAGCGACAGCTTGAGCATGACCTGCTGGCCTTCAGGCAATGCGTCGAGTTCCTTCAGGATTTCATCGAGCAGGATCGTGTCGCACTCGGCGCGCGTCTCGCTGTTGATGTTCACTTCGGGTTCGATCATCGGCATCATGCCGTGCGACAGCACCTGCTGGCCGACTTCGAACTGCTGCTTCACGACGGCGGCGATGCCTTCGCGGTTGGCCGAATTGACGACCGAGCGTTCCTTGGTGCCATAGACGCCGAGCGCCTTGGACCTCACCAGCAGCGCATCGAGTTCTGGCATGGGCTTCATCAGCTGCACGCCGTTGACTTCGTCTTCCAGGCCCTTGTCGATCTTGATGAAGGGCACGATGCCCTTTGCGATCAGCGCGGCAGGGACACTAACGCCATCAACGGTACCGTCCATGGTGCGTTCGAACAGGATTGCACCGATGACCTTTTCGCCAGTGAACACATCCGAACGAATGATGCGGCTGCGCATTTCGTGGATGAGGCCGAACATTTCCTCGTCGGTGGACCATGCGCCTTCTTCGATTCCATAACCCTTGAGAGCCTTGGGCGTGGAACCGCCGCTCTGGTCAAGCGCAGCAATGAAACCCTTACCGGCGGCCATTTTGGCAGTCATGTCAGCGTGATTCATGGTTCTTCCCTGTCTTGTGCCGCCGGCGCCCGAAGTTATGGGATGGCCATGCGTGCATACCTATGCGCGAACGCTCCATAAACAGGCGCGGGTTGCACTGCAACATCCGCGCCTGCGTTAAGGACGAATTATTTGCGAAGCGCGGTGACGCCGGGCAATTCCTTGCCCTCCATCCACTCCAGAAACGCACCGCCAGCGGTCGAGATATAGGTGAAATCACCGGCGACGCCGGCGTGGTTGAGCGCGGCAACCGTGTCACCACCACCCGCGACCGAAACCAGCGAACCTTCGCGAGTGAGCGCGGCTGCGGTGCGGGCGAGCGCGACCGTGGCGGCATCGAACGGTTCGGTTTCGAACGCGCCCATCGGGCCGTTCCACACGAGGGTGCGGCAGGTCTTCAGCACATCGGCCAGCGCTTCGACGGCGGCGGGTCCGACATCGAGGATCATTTCGTCATCGGCGACTTCGTGGACATTGCAGATGCGCAGCGAGGGCGGGTTGGCCGCGAATTCCTTGGACACCACCACGTCGTAAGGCAGGTGGACAGTGCAGCCCGACTTTTCGGCGTTGGCGAGAATTTCGAGCGCGGTATCGGTCAGGTCATGCTCGCAAAGCGACTTTCCGACATCCACGCCGTTGGCGGCAAGGAAAGTGTTGGCCATGCCGCCACCGATGATGAGATGATCGACCTTGCTGACGAGGTGCTTGAGCACATCGAGCTTGGACGAAACTTTCGCGCCACCAACCACCGCAGCCACCGGCTTTTCAGGATGATCGAGCGCCTTGCCCAGCGCTTCGAGTTCGGCCTGCATCGAACGGCCGGCATAAGCAGGCAGCACGTGGGCAAGGCCCTCGGTGGTGGCGTGGGCGCGGTGCGCGGCGGAAAACGCATCGTTGACGTAGAGATCGGCGTTCGCAGCGATCGCCTTGACCAGTTCGGGGTCGTTCTTTTCCTCGCCGGGCCAGAAGCGGGTGTTTTCGAGGATGGCAATGCCGCCTTCGGGCAGAATGCCGACGGCCTGAGCGACGATGTCGCCGGCGATTTCGGGCACGAACATCACTTCGCGGCCAAGCACCGACTGCACCGCGCCGACCACCATGCTGAGCGACTGGGTGGAACTGCGCGCGCCCTTGGGGCGACCGAAGTGGGCGAGGAGCAGGACTTTCGCGCCAGCGTCCGCCAGTTCAAGGATGGTTGGTACGGCGGCGCGGATGCGGGTGTCGTCGGTGACGGCACCGTCCTGCATCGGCAGGTTGAGATCCACGCGGACGAGCGCGACCTTGCCCCGAACGTCGCCGATGTCGTCGAGAGTCTTGAAAGCAGTCATGTCTCGATCCTTATGGTGTCGCCAATGGCGATCACGCCATCGCTGATTACCCGCCCTAGTACGCCGCCCCTCCAGTCAGGAAGAAGCACCGCTTTCAGGCCGGGTTCGATCTCGTCCATGCGGCTGCACGGATCACATTCGCAGGCTATTTCGATACGCAGGGTTTCGCCGATGGCAATCACGCGGCCCGCTGCGCGCGGCAGGCGCACGCCGGAAACCAGCAGGTTGGCGCGGCGCACGTGCCATTCCAGCGCGCGGTCGGCAGGCAGCGCGAGTTCGGCCTGAGCAGCGGCCCAGCTCTCAGCCTCGATCAGCGAGACTTGCCGGCGGCTGGATTTTCCTGGCCGGATCGCGCCGCGATAATCACCCTGCAGGCCATCGGTGATGGTCACCGAAACGCGCGAGAGCGTCTCGATGGGGCCGCGCGGCCTTGCGTGCCGTGCTATCCCGTCGAGACGCCCTGTAGTCATTGTGCTTGTCGCCTTACGGTCAGATCAGGCCACCGATGACGCCGGCAGTATCGACCATGCGGTTGGAGAAGCCCCATTCGTTGTCGTACCACGAAAGCACGCGCACGAGCTTGCCGTCGATGACAGTGGTTTCGAGGCTGTCGATGGTCGACGAGTGCGAATCGTGGTTGTAATCGATCGAGACCAGCGGTTCATCCGAGAACGCCAGCACGCCCTTCATCGGGCCTTCGGCCGCAGCCTTGAGCAACGCGTTGACTTCTTCCTTGGTCGTGTCGCGCTTTGGCGTGAACGTCAGGTCGACAACCGAGACGTTCGGGGTCGGCACGCGGATGGCCGAACCATCGAGCTTGCCCTTCAGTTCGGGCAGCACTTCGCCAACCGCACGGGCAGCACCGGTGGTGGTGGGGATCATCGACATTGCGGCAGCGCGGGCGCGGCGCGGATCTTCGTGGATCTGGTCGAGGATCTTCTGGTCGTTGGTATAGGCGTGGATCGTGGTCATCAGGCCACGTTCGATGCCGATGGCATCATTCAGCACCTTGGCGAACGGCGCGAGGCAATTGGTGGTGCACGATGCGTTCGAAACGATCTTGTGATCGGCCGTCAGCCTTTCATGGTTCACGCCATAGACGACGGTGAGGTCGACGTTCTTGCCGGGGGCCGAGATGAGCACGCGCTTGGCGCCGGCATCGAGGTGCTTCTGGCAGGCATCGCGCGAGGTGAAGAAGCCGGTGCATTCCAGTGCAATGTCGATGCCGTGGGCGGCGTGTGGCAGGTTGGCAGGATCGCGCTCAGCCGTCACGTGGATGCGCTGGCCGTTGATGATCAGGTCGTTGCCATCGACTTCGACGGTGCCGCTGAACGCGCCGTGGACGCTGTCACGCTTGAACAGCAGGGCGTTGGCCTTGGCATCCGCGAGATCGTTGATGGAAACGAGCTCAAGGCCGCAGTCGGGCCGTTCGAGGATGGCGCGCGCAACATTGCGCCCGATGCGTCCGAAACCGTTGATTGCAACCTTGGTCGCCATGTTCAAATCTCCTGATGGATCAAGCAAGCCGTTCTAGAATCCGGGGTACGATCTTTTCGACGGTGAAGCCGAAGTGGTCGAACAGCACCGGCGCAGGGGCCGATGCGCCGAAGCTGTCGATGCCGATGGTCACGCCATCGCCGACGTACTTCTGCCAGCCCAATGTGACACCAGCCTCGATCGACACGCGCAGGGCATCGGCGGGCACCACATCGGCGCGGTAGGTCGCGTCCTGCGCGTCGAACAGTTCCCAACAGGGCATCGAAACGACGTCCGCGCCAATGCCCTGGCCTTCAAGCGAAGCGGCGACAGCGACGGCCAGTTCGACTTCGGAACCGGTCGCCAGCAACACGACCTTGCGCGCGGCGGTGGCGGAAACGAGGCGATACGCGCCTTTAGCGGTAAGGTTTTCGCTGCCCGAATTGGCGACATTGCGCAGCTGCGGCAAGTTCTGGCGGGTCAGCGCTAGGACCGACGGGGTTGCCGACGATTGCAGCGCCAGCATCCATGCCTCTGCCGTCTCGATCACGTCAGCCGGGCGGAAAACCTGGAGGTTGGGGATCATGCGCAGGGACATGACATGCTCGACCGGCTGGTGGGTCGGGCCGTCTTCGCCAAGGCCGATACTGTCGTGCGTGAGAACATAGACCACGCGGGCATGCTGCAAGGCCGACATGCGAATCGCATTGCGCGCATAATCGGAGAACACGAGGAACGTGCCGCCATAGGGGATCACGCCGCCGTGCAGCGCCATGCCGTTCATCGCGGCGGACATGCCGAATTCGCGGATGCCCCAATAAACGTAACGGCCCGCGTAGTCCTTGGCGGTCAGCGGCCCGGTGGCCTTGGTCTTGGTGTTGTTCGATCCGGTGAGATCGGCGGAGCCGCCGACCATTTCGGGGATGACCGTGGTCAACACTTCTAGCGCAAGTTCCGACGCCTTGCGCGTGGCGACCTTCTGCGAACCTTCAAGCCATGCGGCGAAGGTGGTGGCGGCTTCGGTTCCGGCGGGCAGTTCGCCTTCCATGCGGCGCGAAAATTCGGCGCCCTGCGGCGCGGCGGCAAGGCGGGCCTGCCAAACGGCGCGGGCTTCGGCACCCTTGGCAGCCAACGAATGCCAGTTGGCCAGGATATCGTCCGGCACTTCGAACGGTGCCGACGTCCAGCCCAGATATTCGCGCGTGGCGGTGATTTCAGCAGCACCAAGCGGCGAACCGTGGACGTTGTGGCCGCCCTGCTTGTTGGGCGCACCCTTGCCGATCAGCGTGCGACAGGCGACGAGCGACGGGCGGCCATCGGCGACGGCGGCGGCAATCGCGCGCTCGATATCGGCGAAATCGTGGCCGTCGCATTCTTCCGTGTGCCAGCCGGCCGAGCGGAAGCGCGCCTGGATGTCCTCGCTGGTGGACAGGTCGGTGTCGCCATCGATGGTGATGCGGTTGTCGTCCCAAAGCACGACCATGCGGCCGAGGCCAAGGTGGCCGGCAAGGCCGATGGCCTCGTGGTTGATGCCTTCCATCAGGCAGCCGTCGCCCGCGACCACCCAGGTGCGATGATCGACCAGGTCGTCGCCGAACGTGGCGTTTAGATGGCGTTCGGCGAGCGCCATGCCTACGGCCATGGCAAGGCCCTGCCCCAGTGGCCCGGTGGTGCATTCGACGCCGGGGATCAGGAAGTTTTCAGGATGGCCCGCGCACACGCTGTCCAGCTGGCGGAACTTGCGGATGTCGCCCATCGTCGGCGAGGCATAGCCCGACAGGTGCAACAGCGAATAGATCAGCATCGAGCCGTGACCGGCCGACAGCACGAAGCGATCGCGGTCCGCCCATTTCGGCGCGGCGGGATCGAACTTCAGGAATTTCGACCACAACACCGTGGCGACGTCTGCCATGCCCATCGGCATGCCTGGATGGCCCGAATTGGCAGCCTCTACAGCGTCCATCGAAAGCGCGCGGATCGCATTGGCCATGGGTGCCAGCGCGGTCGGGTCGAGAGCCATAAGCAGGAAAAAGCCTTTAGGGCGCGAGCGAACGCGCGATTGCCGGTGATTCGGAGCGGGGTCTCTTTGGGCACCCCTTCCCCCACCGTCAAGGCTGCCGGACATGCCGGAATGCCGTGCATTCCAATTTTCGTGCATTCGAATGCACGCGCAGGCGGCGGCGCTTTGCGCTGGACCACAAGGTTCGCTGCGATGTGGAAAGGTGGTTGCCAGCGGCCCGCCCCGGCTTGCAGCGCGGGGCGATTGTGGTAGCGATTGGTGCATGGCAACCGAAGCTCTGGACTCTGCACTCGACCGGATTGAAGAGGCGCTTTTACGGCTCGAAGGCGCGGCTGCCGCGCGCGAGGCGGAAGCGGCACACTTCGCCGAACTGAAAACGCGGCACCGCCGGCTGAAGGAATCGGTGACGCAGGAATTGCGTCAGCTCGACCTGCTGCTGGCAAACCTGCCGCAATGAAGCTGGCCGCAATCACACTCGCTTGTTTCGGGGCAGCTTGATGAGCAACATAAATCTCACGATTGGCGGGCGAGCGTTCGCGGTATCGGCGGCATCGGGCGAGGAAGCGCACATCGAGATGCTCGGTCGCATGATCGATGATCGGGTGCGCAAAGCCGGGGCGGGATCGCAGTCCGAAACGCGGATGTTGCTGTTCGCGGCACTGATGCTGGCCGACGAATTGCACGAAGCGCACGAGAAAGAAGCGCCGCCCGCGCCCGTTCCCGTCGCACCGCCAGCTGCCGAAACGTCTCCCGACGTGATCGCGCGGGTCGAAGCTTTGGCGGAAAGGGTTGAAAAGCTGGCGCGGCACCTTGAGGAACAGGCTCCGGCGTCCTAGATATGTGGCGACGGGATCTGCCCGATACGAGCCGCATGAACATCCCTGAGGCTATAAGCAAATCCAAGGGGGCTGTCCCTGTCCGGATCTTGGTCCGGATACATGGTCCCCACCTGACGTTGAGGCGTCGGAGGATTTTCCCGGAAAACGATCCATGGTGGGCCCGTCACCCTCCCCATTTTGCGCAATCCCGGAGATGATTTTGGACAAGGCCGCCCTGCGCAAAGTCCTGCGGGCATCGCGGCGCGAACATGTGGCCGCGATTGAGCCGCGCGTGAAGGCGC
>DAICYJ010000228.1 GCA_027311705.1 Novosphingobium sp.
CCCTCAAAGAACTCGACGCGCAGTGGGAGGAGGAGGAAATCCGCTTCACCGCCGATGCTGCGCCTGATCCCAATGCCGCCTGCCCGCAGGTCAGCGCGATCCTCGACCGCATGCGCGCGCCCCTGCCGGCCGCCGAACCCGCCACGTCAGCCAAGAGGAGCTGAGCCATGAACGCCTATATCGACCATCTGGTTTTCGGCATTTACCCCTACATCGCCCTTTCCGTGCTGGTGATTGGCTCGATCATCCGCTTCGACCGTGAACCCTACAGCTGGCGTTCCGGCTCTAGCCAGCTCTTGCGGCGCAAGCAGCTGATGTGGGGGTCGGTGCTGTTCCATGTCGGCGTCCTTTTCGTCCTGTTCGGCCATATCTTCGGTCTGCTGGTGCCGATTTGGGTGTTCGATTCCTTGGCAGTGAAGCACGAGTGGAAGCAGGCGCTGGCGGTCTATGGCGGCGGCACTGCCGGGCTGTTTTCCTTCATCGGGGCCAGCATGCTGTTGCACCGCCGTCTGTTTGACGCGCGAGTGCGCGCCAATTCAACGTTCGCTGATACCGGCATCATTGCGCTGCTGTGGCTCCAGCTTGCGCTCGGCCTGGCCACCGTGCCGATCTCGCTCGGTCACATGGACGGCGAACAGATGGTGCGCTTCATGGCGTGGGCGAACGGCATCTTCACCTTCAACCCCACAGCATCGCTCTTCATGGAAGGGGCGCACTGGATCTTCCGCCTGCACATCTTTCTGGGCCTGACGATCTTCCTGCTGTTCCCCTTCACCCGGCTGGTGCACATGCTCAGTGCGCCGGTGCAATATCTCTGGCGTGGTGGCTATCAGATCGTGCGTTCGCGCCGGAGCCTAAGCCATGGATGAGGTGATCGATCGGGCCGCAGTGCGGGTCGGCGGGGTCGAAATCCCCGCCGCCGCCATCGCCGCCGAAGCGCAGAACCACCCCGCGCCTGATGCCGCCACCGCCTGGACCGAAGCTGCCGAGGCGCTCGCCATCCGGCAATTGCTGCTGGCCGAGGCGGAGCGGCTGGCTATCGATCCGGGCGAGCGGCTTGACGCACAGGGCCGTCCGCTCGCTGCCGATGATGCGAAGATCGACGCGTTGCTGGAGCGCGAAGTGCGTGTGCCCGAAGCCACAGCGGTTGAAGCGCGGCGCTTCTATGATCGCCACCGGGAACGCTTCGCCTCCGAACCGCTGGTCGAGGCGGAACACATCCTGTTTTCGGCCAACCCGGCGGATGAATTCGCCTATAGCCTCGCGGTCGGCGATGCACGCATGGCGATCCGGGCGGTCGAGGCCGATCCGGCCTGTTTTGCCGAGCTGGCGCGGGCCAAGTCCGCCTGCCCGTCAAAGGAGCAGGGCGGCAATCTCGGCCAGATCGGCAAGGGGCAGACCGTGGCCGAATTCGAAGCCGCGCTGTTTGCTCTGGGCGAGGGAGAGCTGTGCCCCGAACCGGTGCGCACGCGCTTTGGCGTGCACGTGATCCGCGCCGGTCGCCGCGCCGAAGGGCAGCAATTGCCTTTCGAAGCGGTGGAGGCGACGATCCGCGACTATCTGGAGGAAGCCAGCACCCGCAAGGCCGTGGCGCAATATCTCTCGATCCTCGCCAGCCAGACCACCATCGAAGGTGTGACGCTGCCAATCGCGGACGGGCCGCTGGTCCAGTGAGCATCATCTGCGCCCCCGATGTCCTGCCGCTGTCTGACGCGATCGGTCGCCGGTTCGAATACCTGCGCCTGTCGCTGACCGAGGTGTGCAACTTCCGCTGCACCTATTGCCTGCCCGATGGCTACAAGAAGCCGTGCCAGCGTCCCGCGGAACTGACGGTTGAGGAAATTCGCCGCGCGGTGACGGCTTTCGCGCAGCTGGGGTTGTGGAAGGTGCGGCTGACCGGCGGCGAGCCGACGTTGCGGCGCGATTTCGAGAATGTCGCCCGCGCGGTCTCCAGCGTTCCCGGCATCCGCCGTGTGGCGATGACCACCAATGGCTATCGGCTCGCCGAGCGGGCGCCGGCGTGGCGCGAATGCGGGGTGAGTGCGATCAATATCAGCGTCGATTCGCTCGATCCGGCGCGCTTTGCCGCGATCACCGGGCATGACAGGCTGGGCGAAGTGCTGCGCGGGGTTGAGGCGGCGCGGGACGCTGGGTTTGACAGCATCAAATTGAACGCGGTGCTGATGCGCGGGGTCAATGATGATGAACTCGCCGCGATGGTCGAATTCGTCACTACCCGCGATCTGTCGCTGCGCTTCATCGAAGTGATGCGCACCAATGACAACGCTGCTTTCTTTGACCGTCACCATGTCGCTGGCCAAAGCGTGATCGACCGGCTGGAAGTCGCGGGCTGGCAGCGCCTGTCGCGCGCAGCTGGCGCGGGCCCGGCAATGGAACTCGGCCATCCCCACGCCAAGGGCCGCATCCGCATCATCGCGCCCTATTCCCGCGACTTCTGCGCCAGCTGCAACCGGCTGCGGATGGCAGCCGATGGCAAGCTGCACCTGTGCCTGTTCGGCGATGGCGGGATCGATTTGCGCCCGTTGCTTGCCGCTGATGACCCAGCGCCGCTTGTCGCCCGCATCCGGGCGCTGGTGGGCACCAAGGCTCCGGCGCACCGGCTGCACGCAGGCAATAGTGGTGCAACGCCGCATCTCGCTTCGATTGGAGGATGATCATGAAACAGGCGCAACTCGACATCGAACTGTGCGGGCGCCTTGCCGATGCCTGCGGGCCGGTGCTGGGGCTCGCCGTTCCGGACACCGGACTGCCGGTGACTGCGATGCTGGACGATCTCGGCAGCGCCTACCCGGCACTTGGCGAAGCGCTTCGTCGCATCCGCATCAGGGCCTGCATCAATGAAACCATCGTCGCCAATGATGCGATGGTGCGCCCCGGAGATCGGGTCGCGCTCTTTCCGCCGGTGTCGGGAGGATGATGATGCAGGTCGAATTGGCGCAGTCTCCCTTCGATCCGTCGCTGCGGCTGGCCGCGTTTTCTGCGGCACTTGGGGATGAAGGCGCGGTCGTCAGCTTCACGGGGCGGGCCCGGGGGCGCGGCGCGGATGGTGCGGCGGTCTCCTCGCTGGTGCTGGAGTGCTATCGCGGCGTTACCCTCCAGTCGATGAAAGCAATCGCGGCCGACGCACATCGTCAGTTCGCGATTACCGCCAGTATCGTCATCCACCGCGCGGGTCTGATCGCGCCGGGCGAACCCATCGTTTTCGTCGCCACTGCTTCACGCCACCGCAGGGCGGCCTTCGAGGCGGCGGACTACCTCATGGACCGGCTCAAGACCGAGGCGGTGTTCTGGAAGCGCGAGGAGCATGATGGCACCTCGACTTGGATCGAGCCGACCGCGCTGGATCGGGAAGACGCGCTGCGTTGGCGCGAGAAGGTGAATGAAAATGCCGGGAATTGACGAAAGCCTGACGTTCCATCCGCTGGGCATGGCGGTGCTGACCATTTCCGACACCCGCAGCCTTGAAACCGACACCTCGGGCACGCTGCTGTGCGAGCGGTTGCAAGAGGCCGGGCACCACCTGCACGACCGCGCCATCGTGCGTGACGAGATCGCCGAGATCCGCGCGCAATTGCAGGCGTGGCTGGCACGGCCCGAGATCGAGATCATCCTCACCACCGGCGGCACCGGCTTTTCCCCGCGTGACAATACGCCCGAAGCCGTCAAGCCGCTGCTGCGGCGCGAGATGGACGGGTTTTCCATCGCCTTTCACCAGAAAAGCCTCGCCAGCGTCGGGGTCGCCTCGATGCAGTCCCGGGCCTTTGCCGGGCAGGCGGGCGATGCCTTCATCCTCTGCGTGCCGGGATCGACCGGCGCGTGCCGCGATGCGTGGGACGGGCTGCTGGAGCTGGAGTTCGACAGCCGCCACAAGCCGTGCTCGATTGCAGGCGCGCTGCCGCGCCTCAGGGATGTGTGTGCGTGACCAGTTTCGACGAGGCTCTGGCACTGCTTGAAGCCTCGGCCGCGCCTTTGCTGGCAGAGGACGTGCCGCTGGCCGGAGCAGCCGGGCGGGTGCTGGCAGAACCGCTCACCGCCCGCAGCGATGGCCCGCGTGTCGCGGTCGCCGCGATGGATGGCTATGCGGTGCTGGACGCAGGCACCCGGCCCGGAGAGGCGCTGAAGGTGATCGGCGAAGCGCGTGCCGGGGCCGCCTTTCCCGGCACGCTTGGCGCAGGCGAGGCGGTGCGGATCTTCACCGGCGCGCCCCTGCCCGCCGGCGCGGATCGCTGCATCATGCAGGAATATGCCACCCGCAAGGGCAAGAATGTGCGGTTTGCCGAAGGTTACGGCCCCGGCTGGCACGTGCGCGCGGCGGCCAGCGATTTCGCCGCCGGAGCAGTGCTGCTGGAGGCCGGAACGCGGCTCACTGCCCGGGCAATGATTGCAGCGGCGGCGGCAGACCGGGCGTGCATTGCCGTGGCGCGGCGGCCACGGGCGGCGATCATTGCCACCGGCGATGAACTGGCAGCTCCTGGCGAAGCGCATCTGGCTGCCGACACCATCCCCGAAAGCGTGGGATTCGGCGTGGCGGCGATGGCGGAACAGGCCGGGGCGCAGATCGTGCGGCAGGCGATCGGCGGAGACAGCCTGCCCGAATTGGAACAACTTGCCGGGGCCGCCCTTGCGCAGGCCGATCTGGTGATTGTCACCGGCGGCGCTTCGGTTGGGGAGCACGACTTTGCCAAGCCTATGTTTGCAAGCCACGGCCTTCATCTGGTGTTCTCCAAGGTCGCGATCAAGCCCGGAAAGCCGGTGTGGCTGGGCCGGGCCGGGGGCACACTGGTGCTGGGCCTGCCGGGCAATCCGACTTCGGCGATGGTGACGGCGCGGTTGTTTCTGCTGCCCTTGCTCGCCGCGCTGCAGGGCCAGACCACCCGCGATGTGCTGCGCTGGCGGCGCCTGCCGCTGGCCGCGCCGCTGGCGGAAAACGGCCCGCGCGAGACTTTTGTGCGCGCAGAGTGGAAGGAGGACGGCCTCACCCCGATCAGCAATCAGGATAGCGGCGCGCAGGCTGCCTTAGCCAAGGCTGACTGGCTGATCCGTCGCTCGCCGAACGCCCCTGCCGCCGCCGCCGGTGGGCTGGTCAGCGCGCTGGTGTTCGAGCCGCGGTGCTGAGATGCGCCTCAGCCTCGGCCAGCGCGGCAGAATCATTGATATTGGCGAAGGGATCAAGCGCGCCGGTCTCAGCCCATTCCACATGCACCACGCCTTGCGCCGTAGCAAAGCGCCACAGCGAGGCGGCGCCTTGCGCGATGTAATCGGCCAACGCCGTCTGATCCACGCGCCACAGCGCGGCGAGTGGCTGGTATTTACCCCGGCTGACCGGCATGGCGACCTTGTGCCCGTCCAGCGCCGCACCGAGCCGGGTAGCAAGATCGTGCGGCAGGAAGGGCTGGTCGCAGCCGATCAGCAGCACCTCGGGCCGGCCCTGCGCGGCGGCAAAGGCAAAGGCGCTGGCGAGCGCGCTGATCGGCCCGCGCCCCGGCGCAGCGTCGCACAGCAGCGGCAGGCTGCCCGCCTCGATCTGGCCCGCCTCGCGAACTGCTACAGCCACGCAATCCGACTGCGCCGCAGCGTTCTCGATGGCATGGGCCAGCAGCGGTCGCCCGCCGAGCAACCGCACGGGCTTGTTCCCGCCGATCCGCTGACCTTCCCCTCCGGCGGCGATCACGATGGCGGGGGGACTAGGATCATCCGGGCGTGTCATGGCTCTGTGGTCAGTAGCATAAAGGGCGCTTCGGCGATAGGCCGAATGGCGATCTTGCCAGATGTCGTCGCCGGAAACGGTCGCCCGATAAAATAGGCATTCAATATACTTCTTATTACCGCTAAGCTGGCGCAAAGGAGACCGGACATGACCGCCGCCACGACCACCATGGAGCGCCACCGCGCCTGGCGCGGCCCGGCGGTGCTGAGTTTCGGGTTCCGGCCGTTCTTTCTGCTGGGCGCGCTGTGGGCGGCGCTGGCGATGGCTCTGTGGGTAGCGATGCTGACGGGCAAGCTCGCACTGCCGACCACCTTCGATCCGGTGACATGGCACGCACACGAGTTCCTGTTCGGCTACCTCGGTGCGATCATTGCCGGGTTCCTGCTGACCGCCGTCCCCAACTGGACCGGGCGCTTGCCTGTGACGGGCTGGCCACTCGCCGGGCTGACGGCAGCCTGGCTGGCCGGGCGGCTGGCGGTGACGTTCTCTCAGGGATTGCCGCGATTGGCCGTCGCGGTGATCGATCTTGCGCTGGTTGCGGCGCTGGCGGTGCTGCTCGGGCGCGAGATCGTGGTCGGCAGGAACTGGCGCAATCTGCCCGTCGTCGGCCTGCTGGTGCTGTTCGGCTGCGCCAATGCGCTGTTCCACTGGGAGGCGGCGCGCGGGGGCTATGCGGCGCAAGGCATGGGCCTGCGGCTCGGTCTTGGCGCGGTATTGATGATGATCGCAGTGATCGGCGGGCGGATCGTGCCGTCGTTCACCCGCAACTGGCTGACCAAGCAGGGCGCTGGCCGCCTGCCTGTGCCGCCGATGCAGCGGTTTGATCTGGCTGCGCTTGGCCTGCTGCTGGCAGCGCTGCTGGCATGGGTGGCCGCGCCGCTTGCGCCGCTCACCGGCATGGCGTTGGGGCTGGCGGGGCTGGTCCATCTGGCACGTATGGCGCGCTGGGCGGGGGACCGCACCTTGGGCGAACCGCTCGTGCTGGTGCTGCACCTTGGCTATGTGTTTGTGCCGCTGGGCGCGCTGGCGGGGGCGGTGGAAATCCTCGGGCCCGGATGGCTTGGCGCAGGCTCGGCGCAGCATCTGTGGATGGCAGGCGCGCTCGGGCTGATGACGCTGGCGGTGATGACCCGCGCAACATTGGGCCATACGGGCCGAGCGCTAACGGCCGGGCGCGGGACGGTGGCGATCTATGCGGCGGTGATCTGCGCTGCGCTGGCGCGGATTGGGGCGGGCGCATGGCCCGAGGCGGCAAGCCCGCTCCACAGCCTGTCAGGCGCGAGTTGGATCGCGGCTTTCGCCGGGTTCGCCGCGCTCTACGGCCCGATGCTGCTGCGCCCGCGTCGGGCGGCGGGTTGAGCCATGGGCTGGCCCGAATTTGCCGCCGCGCTCGGCGTGTTCCTGGTCTCGCACGCTGTTCCGGTGCGCCCCCCGGTCAAGCCGTGGCTAGTCGGGCTGCTTGGCCAGCGAGGTTTCACACTCGGCTATTCGCTGCTGTCGCTTGCGGTGCTGGCCTGGTTGATTGCGGCGGCTGGCCGGGCGCCGTTTGTCATGCTGTGGGCATGGAAGCCGTGGCACAACCATCTGGTGCTGGCGGTAATGGCCGTGGTCTGCCTGATCCTTGCTCTGGCGATCGGACGGCCCAATCCCTTTTCCTTTGGCGGGACGAACAATGCCGCTTTCGACCCAGCTCGGCCCGGCATCGTCGGGTGGATTCGCCACCCCTTGCTGGCCGCGCTTGCGCTGTGGGCGGGGGCGCATGCCTTCGCTAACGGGACACTTGCCCATGTCCTCATGTTCGGCATCTTCGCCGCCTTCGCGCTGGTGGGAGGACCGTTGATCGACCGTCGCCGTCAGCGCGACATGGGGCCCGAGTGGCAGCGGTTGCACCGTCTGATCGTGCGGCCCGGCGCGGGGGCGGTGATGTTCGGACAGCCGCTGCGTCTGGTAGCGGCCGGGGCGCTTTACCTTGTCCTAATTCTGATCCATCCGCTGTTGTTCGGGGTCAGTCCGATCCTGTGATCCGAAACGTGCCCTGAACTTGCGAATGAGCGGGGGGTTGCTTACGCGCTGCTCACCCGCAAAGAATTTCTATCGGCTTTGTCCGGCGCGCGATCGTGCCTGGTGCGTTATGCCTGAACGGCAGGCGAATTGCCGCTCATGATAACAGAAAGAAGGCGTCACCTCAAGCTTTGTACGCTGAACAACGATTTTCCGGACATAATGTGAACATTGGTGTCAGGCAGCGGCGCGAAGGTACTGGTAGAGGGTTTCGCGGCTGATGCCCATGTCGCGCGCGATGGTCGCCTTGCGTTCACCGGCGGCAACGCGGCGGTGCAGATCGGCAATCATCTCATCCGAGAGCGACCGTTTCCGCCCCCGATAGGCGCCGCGCTGCCGAGCGATCGCAATGCCTTCGCGTTGCCGTTCGCGGATCAGGGCGCGCTCGAACTCAGCAAACGCACCCATGACCGAGAGCATCAGATTGGCCATCGGGGAGTCCTCCCCCGAGAAGGACAGGCTTTCCTTCTCAAACTCGATCCGGATACCTCGCTTGGTGAGGCCCTGGACCAGCTTGCGCAGGTCATCCAGATTGCGGGCCAACCGATCCATGCTGTGGACGACGACGGTATCGCCTTCGCGGGCGAAAGTGAGCAGAGCCTCAAGCTGGGGGCGGTTGACGTCCTTGCCCGATGCCTTGTCGGTGAAGGTCCGATCGAGCGACTGACCTTCCAATTGGCGATCCACATTCTGATCGAACGTGCTGACCCGGACATAGCCGATCCGTTGCCCCTTCACTGCGCACTCTCTCCATCAAAATGTCAGGTTGAAATCTATGATACGCAACGACATTCGTCAACAAATTCCGTTTAGTACCCTAATCTGACAGAAACCGCGGTAGCGCCCTGACGTCCGGTTAGGCTATACTCCAAGCTGACATCACAAAATCAAATCCCTCAAAGATGGCGTCAATTGCCTTGATGGGGTAAAAACTGGAGTGCTTCCAGGATGGGACATTCGGCAACGTCATCTCCAGTGCATCTGGCTAACGTGGTCGCCAGCGTCACCTCTATCTTCTGCAAATC
>DAICYJ010000230.1 GCA_027311705.1 Novosphingobium sp.
GCGTCACTCCGATAGAGATCGGCACGTCCATGTTGGTGCGGCCACGCTTCAGCACCTTCAACGCGGAGGAAAAGAACGGCCGCCCGGCGAACAGGATGGCCGGCACCCCGATCATCGCCGAGAGCCAGTGAAACAGGTCACGCGTCGTGCCGTCGGCACCCGACCACACACTGACCGACAGCAGCATCACGTTCATGCAGGCAAAGCCCGCGACCGCCAGCGGCGCAAGCAGCGGCCCCACGGCGGAAGGCGGTGCTTCGACGGCAAGGCGCGGCTGCGCCTCAAACCCCGCCTGCGCCAGCGCGGCGACTAGCACCGGGCTGTCGACGCCGTCCGCATGGACAACCTCGACGCTGCGCGCGGTCAGGTTCGCGCGCGCAGATTCGACACCCGGCACGGCGGCCAGCGCGCGTTCCACTTTGCCCATGCAGCCGCCGCAATGCATCGTCGGCACGGCGAACACGCTGTGGATCGGGTCGGTCGGGGCGCTATCCCGCAGCGCGACCGCGTTCACTGCACATCCCCAACCGAGCGCCACACGTGGCCTTCACTGACGACGAACAGCTTGATCCGCCAGCGCCCGGCAGTCAGCCGTGCCGAATAAGCGCCCGATCCGGCCGGCGCGAAGGCCAGCCGTTCGTCGACACGGTGGCCCAGCGGATGTTCGGCCACGGCCGTCACCCGCGCGCCCTTGATCGCCACGCCGTCCCTGTCGGTCAGTTGCACGCGTACTTCATCCGCCGCGCCGCGATCGATCACGGCCTTCCAGCCCAGCGCCTTGTCGGCCCGCGCCTGTTCCAGCCAGCCGTTGAACTGTTGGCTGGCAACATAGGAGTTCGCGACCACGACGCCGCCGAAGGTGGAAACGGCAAGCCTGGCCATCAGCACGTTCACGCCAATCACCACGCCGAAAAACGCGACGAAAATCATTGCCATGTGCTTGCCGGTAAAGGGCTTTGTGGTGCGGGCGATCTGGGTCATTCGCCGTTTCCTTGTGCTGTGGTGAAGGTGGTTTGCGATGTGTCGCCGCCGCCCTGCTTGTCGGTGGCCTTCAGCACGAAGGCGAAGTCTGCAGGCCTGGCGACACCGCGCGGCTGCACGGCATAAACTCGAATGCGGCGGGTGGTGTCGGCCGGCACTTCCACCGCCAGCGCGCTACGGGCGGCGTCGGCTTCCATCTCGTCGGTATAGATCGCGCCTTGCGGCAGACCGTCGAGCGCAATCGTCACCGGGCGTGGACGGCCCTCCATATTGCGCAGCTTCAGAGTGAAGCCATTGCGCACCGATCCGTCCGACAGCATCACGAATTCCGGATTACGATCCTTCGCCACCGACAGGTCGAGCCGCGTGCGCGTGCCCAGCATGAACAGCAACGCCGCGCCGATGGAGGCCCAAACGCCGAAATAAATCAGCGTGCGTGGGCGGAAGATGGTCTTCAGCAGTGGCGCGTCTTCCTCACCATGCTGCTCGCGGTTCGCGTCTTCCAGCGTGCAGTAATCGATCAGCCCGCGCGGACGGCCCACTTGCGCCATCGCCTTGTCGCAGGCGTCGACGCACAGCGCGCACGTGATGCAGCCGATCTGCGGCCCTTCGCGGATGTCGATGCCGGTGGGGCACACCGCCACGCATTGCAGGCAATCGATGCAGTCGCCCAGCGGGCTCGCGGCCTTTACCGCCGCCTTCACTGACCCGCGCGGTTCGCCGCGCCAGTGCTTGTAGGTGACGGTCAGCGATTTCTCGTCGAGCATCGCGGTCTGGATGCGCGGCCAGGGGCACATATATACGCACACCTGCTCGCGCATGAACCCGCCCAGCCAGAACGTCGTGAACGTCAACAAGCCGGTGGTGGCATAGGCCACACTGTCTGCCGTACCGGTCCAGAATTCGCGCTGCAAGGTGGGCGCATCGGCAAAGTAAAAGATCCACGCGCCGCCGGTGAAGAACGAAATGCCGAGGTACACGCCCCACTTGAATGTTCGCCGCGCGACCTTGGAGGCGGTCCACGGCGCGTTCTGCAACTTGATCTGCGCATTGCGATCGCCGTCGATCAGGCGGTCGACATGCTGGAACAGGTCGGTCCATACCGTTTGCGGGCAGGCATATCCGCACCACGCCCGGCCCACCGCGCTGGTTATCAGGAACAGCCCGATACCGGCCATGATGAGCAATCCGGCCACGAAATAGAATTCATGCGGCCAGATTTCGATCTGGAACATGTAGAAGCGCCGGTGGGCGAGGTCGATCAGCACCGCCTGATGCGGTGCCCACGGGCCGCGGTCCCACCGGATCCAGGGGGTTCCCCAATAGACGATCAGGCAGAATGCCATGACCGCCCATTTGAACCGACGGAAGTTTCCGTCGACCTTGCGGGGGAACACCCCTTTGCGCTTTTCGTAGAACGAAAGCTCGTCCGAATGGCTGCTCACGCTGGGATCGTGTGCATTCATGGCCGGGCTACTTCGCTGCTGCTTGCGGCACGACGACCGCAGGAGCAGCCTTCTCGCCACCGCCGAGCGAATGGACGTAGGTTGCCAGCATCTTCACCGTCACTGGATCGAGCCGCGCGCCCCATGCTGGCATCACGCCATACCGGGCGTTGGTAACCGTCTCGGTCAGCGCCGCGCGGTCGCCGCCATACAGCCAGATGCCGTCGGTCAGCTTGGGAGCGCCGACCAAGCGGTTGCCCTCGCCGCCGCCACCATGACAGACGGCGCAGTTCGCCGCGAACACCACCGCCCCGCGCGTGGCGGCTTTGGACGGCTTTTCCTGCCCGCTGATCACGCCGACGTGGCTGACCACATCCTGCACTTGTGCAGCGGTCAGGATGCCGTCGCGCCCAAACGCCGGCATCTGGCTCATCCGCGTGGCGTCGTCATTGGGCTGGCGCACGCCGTCCTGCAGCGTCTGGTGGATAGTGGCGATATCGCCGCCCCACAGCAAGTCGTCGTCGTTCAGGTTGGGATAGCCCTTGGCCCCCGCCGCGCCCGCGCCGTGGCACTGCACGCAGTTGACCTTGAAGGCCGCGCGCCCGCCGTCGATGGCGGCGCGTTGCAGGTTAGGCTGGGTGGCGAGTTGTTCGATCGGCGTCGCCGCGATGGCGGCCCGCACGGCGGCATGGCTGGCATCCGCTGCAGACATTTCCTTGGCCAGATCGCCCCGGCTGGTCCACCCTAGCGTTCCTGCAGTTGCAGAATGCAGCCCAGGTATCGCGGGATAAACCACCACATAGCCCACGGCAAAAGCGATGCAGGCATAGAAGGTCCACAGCCACCAGCGCGGCAGCGGATTGTTCAATTCCTCGATGCCATCCCATTCATGGCCCACGGTTTCGACACCGGTAGGCTCGTCGATGCGCTTGTTCATGTCAGCCATCGTTCTCATCCTTGAAGATCGAAGTGGCGGCCTCGTCGGCATATTGCCGGGCACCGGGCCGGAAGGGCCAGAGGCACAGGCCGACGAAAATGCCGGCCATGACCACCAGACCCCAGCTGTCCGCGAGGTGGCGGAGGACGTCGTATGTGCTCATCGGCCCTTTTCCTTTGCCAGCGTTTCCTGCGCGGCCGGCGCATTCACGTCGACCAGCGTGCCCAGCATCTGGAGATAGGCGACCAAAGCATCCATCTCGGTCACCTTGGCCGGATCGCCATCGAAATCGCGCGCCTGCGCCTTGGGCCAGCGGGTCTTGAAGCCCGCGACGTCGCCTTCGGGGTTGGCCTGCGCCTCCAGATCCTCGCCCGCCTTGGCCATCTGTTCCTTGGTGTAGGGAACGCCGGTCAGGTAAAGCGCCCGCAAATCGGCGCTTCGGTCGCCCGGTTCAAGCTCGCGCCCGGCCAGGAACTGGTAGGTCGGCATGATGGATTCGGGCACAACGGCGCGCGGATCCTTCAGGTGCTGAACGTGCCACTCGTCGGAATACCTGCCGCCCACGCGGGCCAGATCCGGCCCGGTGCGCTTCGATCCCCACTGGAACGGATGGTCGTACATCGATTCCGCCGCCAGACTGTAGTGACCGTAGCGTTCCACTTCATCGCGGAACGGGCGGATCATCTGGCTGTGGCACGCATAGCATCCTTCGCGGATGTAGATGTCACGCCCGGCCTGTTCCAGCGGGGTGTAGGGCCGCATGCCCTCCACCTTTTCGATGGTGTTATCGATCCAGAACAGCGGCGCGATCTCCACGATCCCGCCCACCGTCACCGCTGCAAAGGCAAGAACCGCCAGCAGGGTGACATTCCGTTCGATCT
Source organism: Novosphingobium sp. (assembly GCA_027311705.1). Taxonomy (GTDB): domain Bacteria; phylum Pseudomonadota; class Alphaproteobacteria; order Sphingomonadales; family Sphingomonadaceae; genus Novosphingobium. The sequence continues at coordinate 4,245 of DAICYJ010000230.1, forward strand.
TCTTGTGACGCTCCATGATGGAGAATGCCATGATCTGTCTCCTTCCGGGCGGTTCAGGCGTGAGCCGGGGCAAGGACAGGCACGTCCTTGTCTGCATCATGCGGGGTGTCGGTCATCGGCGCTTCTTCGCGCAGCTTGTGGCCAAGGATGGTGCGGGTGATGTTGATCGTCATCACCACCGCACCAGCGAGGTAGAGCAGCCCGCCGAATGCCCGCAGCGCGAACATCGGGTGCAGCGCGGCGACTGTTTCGGCGAACGAGTTCACCAGATAGCCGTCCGCCCCGTATTCACGCCACATCAGGCCCTGCGTGATCCCGGCGACCCACATCGAGGAGGCGTAGAAAACGATCCCCAGCGTCGCGAGCCAGAAGTGCCAGTTGATCATGCGCAGCGAATACATCCGCTCGCGGTTCCACAGGCGCGGTGCGAGGTAGTAGAGCGTGGCGAAAGTCACCATGCCGTTCCAGCCAAGGGCGCCCGAATGCACGTGGCCGATGGTCCAGTCGGTATAATGCGACAGGCTGTTGACCGATTTGATCGACATCACCGGGCCTTCGAACGTGCTCATGCCGTAGAAGGCCAGGCTCATCACGAACATGCGGATGATCGGATCGGTGCGGATCTTGTCCCATGCGCCGTTCAGCGTCATCAACCCGTTGATCATGCCTCCCCAGCTCGGCATCCACAGCATGATCGAGAAGACCATGCCCAGCGTCTGCGCCCAATCGGGCAGCGCGGTGTAGTGAAGATGGTGCGGCCCCGCCCAGATATAGAGGAAGATCAGCGCCCAGAAGTGGATGATCGACAGGCGATAGCTGTAGATCGGGCGTTCGGCCTGCTTCGGCACGAAGTAGTACATCATGGCGAGGAAGCCGGCGGTCAGGAAAAAGCCGACCGCGTTGTGGCCATACCACCACTGCACCAGCGCGCCCTGCACCCCGGCGAACACCGGATACGAACGGCTGCCGAACCAGCTGACCGGAATGTTCAGGTTGTTCACCAGGTGCAGCATCGCCACGGTCAGGATGAACGACAGGTAGAACCAGTTGGCCACATAGATGTGGGGTTCCGACCGCTTCAGCAGCGTGCCGACGAACACCGCGAGGTACGAGACCCACACGATCGTCAGCCAGATATCGACGTACCATTCCGGCTCGGCATATTCCTTGCCTTGCGAAATGCCCATCAGATAGCCGGTGGCGGCCAGCACGATGAACAGCTGGTACCCCCAGAATACGAAACGGGCGAGGCCGGGGAAGGCCAGCCTCGCCCGGCAAGTGCGCTGCACGACGTAATACGACGTGGCTATTAGCGCATTGCCTCCGAAAGCGAAGATGACCGCCGATGTGTGCAGCGGTCGCAGCCGGCCGAAGTTGATGAACTCCAGCCCGAAGTTGAGCACGGGGAACGTCAGTTCCAGCGCGATGTAGAGCCCGGCCAGGAACCCGGCCATGCCCCAGAACACCGTGGCGATCACGCCCCACCGGATCGGGTCGTCGTCATAACGCCCCTGTTCCGGCGCACGGATCACGGCGTTCACGTCGAACCCCCGCAACGTGACGACCAGGCCAACCAGCGCGGCGAGCACGCAGATCGACATGTGCACCGCAAACCCCCAATCGACCGCGAGGGCCGATGCGATGACTGCAAAAATGAGCGCTGCGAACCATAGGCCGCTGCGCGTAACTACCGATTCCATCGGAGCCTTCCCTTCCAAAGGATATGTAAGGGTCGGCCC
>DAICYJ010000229.1 GCA_027311705.1 Novosphingobium sp.
GGAGCCCGCATTGATGCTGACGACGGCGCGGCTCATTCAGGCACCGCCCCGCTTGCCACGCGGCTCATCAGCACGCCAACCGCGCACGATGCCAGCCGCGTGGGCAGGCTGTCTGCCCGGCTGGTGAGAATGATCGGCACGCGCGCGCCCAGCACGACCCCGGCGGCTTCCGCCCCGCCAAGGAAGGTGAGCTGTTTTGCCAGCATGTTGCCCGCTTCCAGATTGGGCACGACGAGGATATCGGCGCGGCCCGCGACGGGCGAGACGATGCCCTTTTCGCGTGCGGCGCTTTCGCTCACGGCATTGTCGAACGCCAGCGGGCCGTCGAGCACGCCGCCGGTGATCTGTCCGCGATCGGCCATCTTGCACAGCGCTGCGGCATCTAGTGTGGAGCGCATCGCCGGGTTGACGTTTTCGACCGCCGCCAGGATCGCCACCTTGGGTTCGGCGATGCCGATCACGTGGGCAAGGTCGATGGCATTGGCGATGATGTCGCGCTTGTCCTCCAGCGTCGGTTCCACGTTGATCGCGGCGTCGGTGATCAGCAGCGGCGCGGCGCGGCCGGGCACTTGCATCACATATACGTGGCTGATCCGCCGCCCTGTGCGGAGGCCGCCATCGCGGGCGATAACCGCGCTGATCAGTTCGTCGGTATGGAGCGAACCCTTCATCAGCATTGTGGCGGCACCGCTGCGCACCAGTTCGACCGCGCGCTCGGCCGCCGCGTGGCTGTGCGCCACCGCTTCGATCGGCAGGCCGGTGATGTCGAGCCCGGCATCTGCTGCGGCCCGGCGAATTTTCACTTCCGGGCCGACCAGCACCGGCGCAATCAGCCCTGCCTCGGCGGCTTCGAGCGCGGACTGGATGGCGATGGCAGAACAGGGATGGACCACGGCGGTGACCACCGGCGCGCCGCCTTCCCTGGCCAGCGCGATCAGGCGCTCGCCTGCGGCATGCCCGGCCACGCGCACATCGGGCAGTGCGATGCGTGGGCGACAGATCTTTTCGGCAGGTGCCATGACCAGCGCCTCGCCCCGGATCACGTCCTGCCCCTTTTGGTTGGTGCACACGCAGGCGAAGGTTACGTGGCGGTGCTCGGCGACTCTGGCGGTTGCAGTAACCGTGGCGGTAATCGTATCGCCCAGCGCCACGGGCCGCACGAATTCCAGCGACTGGCGCAGATAGATCGTGCCCGGCCCCGGCAATTCGGTGCCCAGCACCGCCGAAATCAGCCCCCCGCCCCACATGCCGTGCGCAATCACGTGGTGAAACAGGCTGCCCTCCGCATATTCGGTATCGAGGTGCGCCGGGTTCACGTCGCCGGTCACCGCCGCAAATAGCTGGATATCCTGCTCGGTCAGCGTGCGCGACAGGCTGGCGCTGTCGCCAATAGCGATCTCGTCGAACGTACGGTTTTCAATCATGGCAGTCATGCGATCAACGCTCCAGTACATAGGTTCCGGGGGCTGGAGCCAGGTTCGGCCCCATCGGCGGCGGAACCGTGGGCACGCCAGACCGGGCGGCGAGCCAGCCAGCCCACAGGGTCCACCACGATCCGGCAAGTTCCTCCGCACCGGCCAGCCATTCGTCGGGATCGGGCGCTGATGCACCAGCCTCTCTCAGGGCAACGCGATAGTGGCGATGTGGGTGCCCCGGTTCGGAAACGATGCCGGCATTGTGCCCACCGCTCGCCAGCACGAACGTCAACTCCGCCTCAGTCAACTGGTGGATCTTGAACACCGACCGCCACGGCGCGACATGATCCTTTTCGGTGCCGACCGAAAAGACCGGAACAAGCAGCGCCGAAAGCGTCACCGCCCGGTCGTCGACGTGGAAGCGGCCGCGCGCCAGGGCGTTTTCAAGGAAGAGGCGGTGCAGATACTCGCTGTGCATGGCATAGGGCATGCGCGTTCCATCGGCATTCCATGCCATCAAATCGCCCAGCACCTCGCGCTCTCCCAGCAAGTAGGTGTGTACAGCATGGGCCCAGACCAGGTCTTCGGACCGCAGCGCCTTGAACGCCCCCGCCATCTGCCCGCTGGAAAGGTAGCCGCGCCGGGCCATCGCCGCATCGAGCGCGGCTACCTGGTCATCATCGATGAACAGGCCGATCTCTCCGGGTTCCGAAAAGTCGGTCTGCGCGGTGAATAGCGAAAGGCTGGCCAAACGGTCGTCGCCATCGCGGGCCAGCGCCGCCGCGGCGATCGCCAGCAGGGTGCCGCCCAGGCAATAGCCCGCCGTATGTACCTTAGCCGCGCCGGTCAGAGTTTCGATCGCATCGAGCGCGGCGCGCGGCCCCATATCGATGTAATCCGCAAAGCCGGTGCCGGCCTCCTCCTCGCCGGGATTGTGCCATGAAATCATGAACACCGTAAAACCCTGTGCAGTCAGCCAGCGGACCATCGAATTGTGTGGCGAAAGGTCGAGGATATAGAACTTCATGATCCACGCCGGCACGATCAGCACCGGTTCGGGATGCACCAGATCGGTCGTTGGATCGTACTGGATCAGCTCCATCAGCCGGTTGCGATAGACCACCCGGCCGCTCGCCGTGGCCACATCGCGCCCTACGACCTGCGTTTCGCTGCCGACCGGAGGCAGGCCGTTGGCGCTGCGCCGCACATCCTCCCCCAGATGCATGACGCCATCGATCAGGCAGCGCCCGCCGGTCTCGCGAATGCGGCGCGTGACCACAGGATTGGCCAGCGGTACGTTGCACGGTGCAGCCAGCGCCAGCGCCTGGCGGGCGGCAAAGGCGGCCAGTTGCCGATGATGCGGCAAGGCGCCTTCAACCCCATCGAACATATCGTGGAGCCACTGCTCGGTGGCAAGGTAGCTTTGCACCGCGCCGGAATAGGGCCAGCGCTCCCATTCGGGACCAACGAAGCGGTGGTCGGGCGCGGCGGGTGCCTGTGTTTTAGGCAGCACCGGGTTGACCTGCCCGGCGGCGAACCACGCTAGATCGCGCCATACCCGCACGCCCTGCGCCACCATCGCCGTGCCATGCGCGGGCGATTGCGCCATGTGCAATGCAACATCGACCCACGCCGCACACATCGCATCTGGCGAAAGCCCCCCCGCAATCCGTGCACGTGCCGCTGCCAGCCAGCCATCCACAGCACGCGCCACAGGCTTACCTTCCACAGGTAATTCATCGGACAAAACCGCATTTTTCATCACTTGACGCTCCGCAAAGTCGCAGTTTATATGTCAGTATCATTACTAATTGTTTCAAATAGCAATCAAACTTGTTTCTCTACATTGAGATGCAACTACCATCTCAGCCTTCTACTAAATTTGCGGTGCATCAATGTGACGTGATTCTATGCGATCATTGTCGTGTCAGCATCGCAAATGGATTCTTCATCGAGTGCGACCGCTCGAAACTCCCCTTGCGATTAGCATGGACGCGAGCACATCGCGTTCGATAATCGAAGCAAAGGCACTCTGAACCATGCTATTGCAGCGCAGCACCGGAGCCGTTCTGGCCGACGAAACGACACGCAACACCCAGGCGGAGGAACAGTCGGCGACGGCGACGGCGGACCGGTCAAGCCTCCATCATGCCGAAGTCTCCGCTTCGATGGCGCAAGGCGCCACCCTGCCTTCCGCAAAGTCTCTGCAATCGCTGGCCCAAAGTGCCCGCGCCGCACGGCGATTGCGGCCCAATGACGAATTGGCGCAGCGCCGCGCGTTGATCGAGGAACAGCGCGACGCCTTTCTTGCCGCCCCGCTACCTGCAGACACACTTGCGCGCCTGACCGCACAAGTCTCTCGCGCGGCGACCGAAGGCGAACTGGCCGCGCATGTCTACCGCTTTCCCAGCGAATACTGCACCGACCGGGGACGCGCGCTCAACAACGAGGATCATGAATGGCCGGCGACACTGCAGGGCCTCGCCTTGGCCCACTACAACATCCTGCTGTGCGAGTTCGTCCCGCTTGGCTTCCATATCGGCGCGCAAATTGTCACGTGGCCGATGCTCATGCCGGGTGATGCGTCGCTCATCCTCTCATGGCGCACGTAACGCCCTGGCACAATCAACCAGTCGGCATCAGCACGTCGCGGTGCCGGTTCACAGCGGAAACGATCCAGTCCTTGCCCGCCTTTATCCGCGCCAACTGGTGGGTATCCTGATGGGACACCAGCCAGAACGAGCGCTCGATGCGCCTGTCCGGCAGCACCGGCACCAGCGTGGGATCGCAATCGCCGATGAAGCACGGCAGCATCCCCACCCCCGCCCCCGCCGCGATCAACTGATGCTGGGCGTTGATGCTGGATGACCGCAGCCGGGGCGTGAGGCCGGGGTGGATTTCGTCGAGATAGCGCAGTTCGGGCGCGTAGATCATGTCCGAAATATAGCCGACGAGTCGGTGCCCCTGCGCCAGAT
>DAICYJ010000231.1 GCA_027311705.1 Novosphingobium sp.
CGATGGCGTGGGCGGGCAGGCGACCGGCGATGCCGGAAAGGTCGGGCTCGCGCAGGATCGTCCAGTCTTCGCCGTGCGGCGCGATGCAGCCTGCTTCCTGCAACAGGCCGAGCAGGCGGTCGGTCCACACGCCGCCCGAGGGTTCGTTTTCGCGGATGGTGGCGAGCGCGGCGGCAGGGATCGTGGACCCCACGGCGACATCGAGGCCCAGTTCGCCCAGCGCATCTAGCACGTGGGCGGCGGCGGCGTCGGTCAGCAGCGGTTCGGCCTCGGCATAATAGCGGGCCCAGCCAGTTTGGGTTTCCACATCCGAGCAGACTTCGGCCATCGCCTCCGCCATCGGGGAGTCCAGCCGCAGCAGGCCTTGTCGCCGAGGTGCCGCGTCGCTGGCGGTCAGCGGCTTTGGCTCCCAGCGGTACTCGTAGAAACAGCGACTGGCGATACTGCCTTCGCCGACGCCGGAATTGATCATCCGCGCGGTGAGGCCGATGATCGACAGCATCACGTCGCCATCATCGTCGCAGATGTGGAACGAGGCGCGGGCGGACAGGGTTTGCAGCGCATCGAGGCGGCAATGCACATGGAACCGCCCGCCGGTGGGCCGATAAAGGCGCACTTCCTCGATGCCTACGGGCAGGAACGTGCGGTTGTCATCCGGCAGGCGCTCGGCGGCGATGGCGATCAGGGCCTGGAACGCGGCATCGAGCAGGCCGGGGTGGATGCTGTCGGGATCGACGGCCAGCCCTTCGATGGGGCCGATGGTGACCAGCGCCTCCGCGCCATCGGTGCGCAGGGTGTTGATGCCCATAAATGCGGCGCCATAGACGAGGCCCCGGCGGAACACGGCGGCATAAAAGGCGTCGACATCGCGCAATTCGCCAAGGCGTGCGGTGAGGCCGGCGAGGTCGACCTTCGCCGGGGTGCCGATGGTGCCCTTGCCGATCTTGCCCTGCGCGTGGCGGGTCCAGCCGGTGCGGCCATCGGCGCGGGAGAACACGGTGAAGCCGCGCTCGTCGCCATCGAGCGCGATCTGGGCGCGGGGCTTGCCCTCGCCCACGATCAGCGGGCGCTGGAAGCTGAGATCGCGCAGCATGATCGTGCCGGCGGGATCGAGGCGGCGCGCGGCGGCGAGCGCCATCGCGACATAGGATGCGCCGGGCATGACCACCTGATCCTGCACCAGATGGTCCGCCACCCAGGCCATTGCCGGCACATCCAGCCGCGCCTCCCACAGCGGCTGCGCGCCGGGCAGGCGCTGGCCGAGCAGCGGATTGACGTCGGGCTCGCCGGTGGTTTGCTGCGCGCCGCCTTCGTCGGGGTCGAACCAGTGCCGGTCGCGCTCGAACGGATAGTCGGCCAGCGGCACGGTAACATCGCGCGTATAAAGCGCATCCCACGCCGGGCTGGCGCCATTGACATAGAGCGTGCCGAGCGACCGCAGCATGGCGGCGCGCTCATCCTCGTTACGGCGGATGGAGGGGACGACGACGCCGGCCTTGCCCGCTTCGCGCAAGCACTCGCTGATCGACGCGGCCAGCACGGGATGGGGCGAGACTTCGACGAAGGCGCTGAATCCGGCGTCCGCCAATGTGCCGATGGAATCCGCGAAACGGACCGGCGAACGGATGGCGCGCCACCAGTAATCGGCATCGCAATTCGCGCCGTCATTCCAGCTGCCAGTAGTGTCCGATACGAACGGCAAAGTCGCTGGACTCGCCTTCAGGTCACGGACCGTAGCGAGGAATTCGTCTCGGATTGGGTCCATGCGCGGGCTGTGATAGGCGATGGTCACCGGCAGCATCCGGGCGAAAATCTTTTGCTCGGTCAGCGATGCGGCGATCGGGCGCAGCACGGTGCCATCGCCCGACAGCGTCACGGTTTTGGGGCCATTGATCGCGGCGATGGAGATGCGGTCCTCGTGGCCGCGGATCAGGCCTTCCACTTCGGCGGCTGGCAGGCCGATGGCGAGCATTTCGCCCGCGTTGCTGTCGCGCCCCTGCATCTGGCTGCGGTGGAAGCAGAGCCAGATCGCCTGTTCCAGCGTGTGGATGCCGGCGATGTGTGCGGCGGCCATCGCCCCGCCGCTGTGCCCGATGACTGCGCCGGGCACGATGCCCCATTCGCGCCACAGCGCGGCGAGCGAGACTTGCAGAGCAAAGTTGGAAACTTGCGCCAGCGTGGGATGCGCGATGCGGTTCACCGCCTCGTCTGCGCGAAACTCGTCGATCAGCGACCAGCCGCTGTGCGGGCGCAGCGCGGCGTCGCAGCGTTCCATCATCGCCGCGAACGCAGGCTCGGCATCGAGCAACTGGCGGCCCATGCCCCACCATTGCGGCCCCATGCCGGAAAACACGAACGCGGTTTTCGTAGGGGTCGCGGCCCCGGTATTGCGCGCGCGCGCGACATTGGCGGCGTTATCGCCCGCGATGGCGGCATCGAGCGCATCGGCAAGGCCGTCCGCATCGCTGGCGACGAGCGCGATGCGTTCATCCAGATGAGAGCGGCCCAGCGCCGCCGCGCCGCATTGCGCCGCCAGCGACACGGTGCCGCCCAGCGCCAGTTCCGAATGGGCGAGCGCCAGCTTGCGCAGGGCATCGGGCGTCTGTGCGGAAATTGGCAGGATCTGCGCCTTGGCCTTGCCGGACTGAAGGCCGGACGTGGCTGTCGTTTCCGGTGCTGCGCCCAGCACGACGCTGGCATTCGCGCCGCCGAAGCCGAAGCTGTTGATCGCCGCCATCGGTGGCGCGCCATTGTTGGGCCACGGTTCCAGCGTGGTCGCCAGGCGCAGCTTCAGCGCGACCGGGTCGATGGCCGGGTTCCATTCGTTGAAATGCAGAGACGGCGGCACCTGAAGGTGGCTGATCGCCAGCGCCGCCTTGATGAGGCCGGCAATGCCCGAACCCGCCTCCAGATGGCCGATGTTGGTCTTGACCGAACCGATCACCAGCGGCTCGTCATCAGGCCGTCCTTCGCCAAAGACGGCACCGATGGCCCGCGCCTCGATCGGATCGCCCACCGCCGTGCCGGGGCCGTGCGCTTCCACGTACTGGACCTTTGCCGGATCGACCCCGGCGCGCGCCAGCGAGGTTTGCAGCATGGCGCGCTGCGACACTTCGTTGGGGATCGTCAGGCTGGAGGTGCGGCCATCCTGATTGACCGAGGTGCCCAAAATCACCGCATGGATGCGGTCGCCATCGGCAAGTGCTGTTTCCAGCGGCTTCAGCACCACTGCACCCACGCCTTCGGCGCGAACATAGCCGTTACCCGCCGCATCGAACGCCTTGCAGTGGCCATCGACCGACAGCATCGTGGCGCGGCAGAAACCCATGGTAAGTTCTGGACGCAGCAGCAGTTGCACGCCGCCGACCACGGCCAGGGTGCAATCGCCAGCATCGAGCGCGGTGCAGGCCAGATGCGTCGCCGTTAACGCAGAGGAACAGGCCGTGTCGACCGACATGCTCGGCCCGCGCAGATCATACGTGAACGACACGCGGTTGGCGGCAATCGAGGTGGCGCAGCCGCTGTTGGTGTGGGCCGCGATCCGATCGTGATAGCGCGGGTCCATCTGGACATCGCCGTAATCGTGCGTCGAAATGCCGACGAACACGCCCGTGTCCGATCCGGCCAGCCCATCCAGCGGAATGCGCGCATCCTCGAACGCCTGCCAGACCGTTTCCAGCAGGAAGCGGTGTTGCGGATCGATATGCACAGCCTCACGCGGGGAAATGCCGAAGAAGCGCGCGTCGAACTTGTCGATGTCGTCAATAAACCCGCCCAGCCGGGCATAGATGCGGCCGGGGGCGGAAGGGTCCGGATCGTAGAGCGCTGCCCAATCCGGCCGATCTTCCGGCACCGGGGCGATGGCATCGCGCCCTTCGGCCAGCATTTGCCAGAACGCTTGCTGGCTGGTGGCCCCGCCCGGCAGGCGGCATCCAATTCCGACGATCGCGTAGTTTCCCGTGGGCGCATAGTTGCCCGTGGGCTGCCTGTGCGTGCGATCATCGGTCATGTTCAACCATCCCATTCCGCGAGTTTGGCGCGCGCATGGGCGGCTCCGCGTTCGACGATTTCCGCCAGCCTGCCGAAATCGCTCATCCCCACATCGTTGAGCTGGGGGTTGAGATAGAGATCGGCGGGTGTTCCGGCCTTTCGGGAATCGCGAACGCTGGCAAGCTGGGCCGTGCGCATCATGATCTGGCCAATACCGGGCATTGTGGACCGTTTCTGTGGCCTGCGGCACAATTCGTCGTCCGGGTTATCACCAAATTCCACGGCCACGCTGACGTCCGAGGCAATCACGCGTCCGCCGCAGCGCTGCGCCAGCGCTTCGACCGGCAGGTTGTCCAGCAAGCCGCCATCGACCAGCAGGCGGCCATCGCGGGAAACCGGGGGCAACAGGCCCGGCACCGACGTGCTGATGCGGCCCGCCTGCCACAACGGGCCGCTATCGAGCACCACCGTTTCCGCCGTGCGCAGGTCTGACGCGACCGCGAAGTACGGCACTGGCAAGTCCTCGACCGTGCGGTCGCCAAACATCGCCTTCAGCTTGCGCACGGTTTTCCGGCCCGAATTGAGCGCCACCCACGGGATGGTGTAATCGGGCAGCCCGCTCGTTTCGACATAGCCCTTGCGGGTTGCCGCGATCATTTCGTCGATGGAAAAGCCGGCGGCATGCTGGGCCGCCATGATCGCGCCCATGCTGGTGCCGGCCACGTAATCGATGGCCACGCCCTTTTCCTGCAAGGCCGCGAGCACACCGATATGGGCAAAGCCGCGCGCGCCACCTCCGCTGAGCGCCAGCCCGGTGGCGCGCCCCACGATCAGGCGGGCGATGCGGCCGGGATCGTGGGCCTTGCCGGCGCGGGCATGGTGGCAGGCACGCAGGCGGGCATCGTGCAACCATGATCGCGTGCCCGCAATCGCCTGGCCTGCATCGTGGCAGAGCACAAGATCGACCGCCGGGCGCGGGGTGACCGCTTGTGCCGCATCGAGCACCGCGCGGATTGTGGGCAGATCGGGCTCCGCGGTCGCATCGGTCAGGATCAGTGCGCAATCCGCCTCGGCAAGGCCCTGTGCCCAATCCTGCGGCCGCCCTATTGCCCGAAGGTAGACTGCCGGCCCATCCAGCGCGGCAATCGCGGCGGCGAGGTCATCGAGCATCCGCGCCGACGCCGCGCCGGGCCGCGCCATGATGACCGCCACGTCGGTCACGCTGCGCTTCACCAGCCGTTCGCGCGTGGTGTGCTGCAACCGCCGGGCAACCGACCTCGCCAGCCGCTGCGCGAACGGCGGGACGGTGCTGGCCAGCCGGAAGAAATCCGCCCGCCCCAGCCGCACCGCCCGGCAATCGCGCGTGGCGCGCACCGTGGCGGTGCGTGGCTGATCGAGCAGGATGGCAAGATCGCCGATGCAATCGCCGGCACCCAGCACCGCGATCAGTTCCTCCGGTTCGCCGGGGCGCTCCAGCAGAACCTCGGCGCTGCCGCCGACCAGCACATAGGCCGCATCGGCCACTTCACCCTGCCGGATCAGCACCGCCCCGCGCGCGAAACTTTCAAGCCGCGCATCCGCAAGTGCCGGGGCGATCACATCATGCGGAAGGCCGGCGAAGAGTTCGCAGCAAGCCAACTGCGACATGACTTCGCCAAGCTCAGCGTCCCCAGGCAAGACCATACGGCGCAATCTCCAGACTGGCACGTGTCGATGCTGGCCAATTCATCCCCGCCGACATGAAACGCGGGTCGCGACGACCGGTAGTCTACCGGCTGATGCACGTTACACAAGAGTGCCTTGCGCAGACGCAACTTCACCGCTGTCAACACATGTGGCTGCCGTGGGCCGAAGGACAAGTTGACGGACGACACGGATCGTTAAACAACGCTCCCATGCCTCGCGCAAAACTTCTGACAACAGCGCTTGGACCGTGCAGGAACCTCCGGCGTCGTCACATTGCGCGCGCCCCGCATCCATCCAAGCCCCGTGCAGGCGGATCCGACGGACCGCTTGTCATGATTTCAGGCTCGCGATGGTAGAGCCCCCCCGAATTCTCCGTGAGTTTCATTCGGAAACCTTGGCATCTTATCGCACCGTGCCCGAAGCGCGTATTATCGCAATGATCGCCTTGGCGGGCTGGGCGTTTGAACTGGAAGAACCGGATGTTGTTTGGCGCGCGGGCGCTGCCCTGCAGGCTTGGGTAGACCTTGGGCTGCCGTTCAACATGGGCCATGGCGGCCAGCGGATGTTCGATCCCGTCGAGACCTGGATTACCATGAAACGGCTCGGTTGTGAGGACCGGGACGCATATTTCCATCACCATTATGTCGAAACCGGCCGGCGGCTCGTCACCGACCAAAGGTCTACCGCATCGGGAAAGCCGTTCCGTGCAGAGATCCGCCGGTCGTTCAACCTTGCTGGCCGGGTGCCTGGCAGGAAGTGTCGCTTCCGGTTGCCAATCCCCATCGAGCGCGTCCATGCGCATCGGCAGATAGAAGCATTCGGCGATCCGTTCGACTCTGCTGCACTTGTGATTTCCCCCGACCGGCTGGAACTGCATTGCGCCCCCATCGGCCACACGCTCACCCTGGGTGCCCGTTGCTCGTTCCTGGCCCC
>DAICYJ010000007.1 GCA_027311705.1 Novosphingobium sp.
ATCCAGCCGCACCACCGAAGTGCGCGTCACCACGCCTTCGCTCGATTTCGCGATCAGGAAATGCACGTCGCCGCGCGCCGCCACTTGCGGGCTGTGCGTCACCGCCAGCAACTGCCCGCTGCTTGCCAGCCGCGCCAGCCGTTCGCCGATGGCGCTCGCCACCGCCCCGCCCACACCCCGGTCGATCTCGTCGAAAATCACTGTCGCCGCCCCGCCTTCTTCCGCCAGCGCAACTTTCAGTGCGAGGATGAAGCGCGAAAGTTCGCCGCCGCTGGCGATCTTGCCCAATGGCGCAAACGGCGCGCCGGGATTGGTGGCGATCAGGAATTCCACCGCATCAACGCCCTGCGGCCCCCAGCGATCCTCCGGCAACCGCACAACCGCCGTGCGAAACCGAGCCGAATCGAGCTTCAACGGCGACAGTTCCGCCGCCACGGCCATATCCAACCTCCGCGCCGCCTCGGCCCGCGACACGGACAGCGCCTCGGCCTTGGCGCGATAATCGAGGCCCGAATCCTGCGCTGCCCGCTTCAACCCGGCGATCTGCGCCTCGCCATTCTCGATCCCGTCGAGCGTGGCGCGCATTTCATGCATCTTCGCCGGCAAATCATCGACTGCACAACTGTGCTTGCGGGCCACGGCGCGCAGTTCGAACAGCCGCGTCTCGATCCGGTCGAGCAGGTCCGGATCATGCGCCAGCGCCTCCACGGCGGCGGCAATCTTGTCTTCGGCCTCGCCAGCCTCGATCACCGCGCGGTCCAGCGATTCGAGTGCCTCGGCCAGCAAGGGATGCTCGGCCGCGATCCGGTCCAGCCGCCGCGCCGCGCTGCGCAAAGTAGCGAGTGCGGAATCCGAACCCGCCCACAAGTGCTGGAGCGCGCCTAGATCGCCTGAAAGCCGTTCGCCCTTCTGCATGGCCGCGCGCTGGTTCGCCAGTTCCTCTTCCTCGCCGATCACCGGAGCAAGCGTCGTCAATTCGGCAAGATGCGCCAGCAGCAAGTCCTGTTCGGCAGAAGCGGCGGTCACCCGCGCCAGCGCCTCGTCCAGCGCCGCCTCAGCCCTGCGCCATTTGTCCCACGCTGCAGCGACTTCGCCCACCGAGGTCCGCGCATAGCGATCGACCAGCGCGCGGTGGCCGCGCGCGTTCACCAGCCCGCGATCGTCATGCTGGCCATGCAGTTCCACCAGGCTGCGCGCCATCTCGCGCAGCAGTGCGACGCCCACTGGCTGATCGTTGACGAAAGCCTTGCTGCCGCCATCGGCTTTCAGCCGGCGCTTCACGATCAGCGGCTCGCCTGGCTCGATCTCAAGCTCGGCTTCCGCCAGCACATGGCGCAGCGATTCGGGCAGACGATCGAATTCGAACGTCGCGGTCACGCTCGCCTGTTGCTCGCCCGCACGGACGAGGCCCGCATCCGCACGGTCGCCCAGCACCAGCCCCAGCGAATCCAGCAGGATCGACTTGCCGGCCCCGGTTTCGCCGGTCAGCACGCCAAGGCCGCCCGGAAACGCAAGGTCCAGTGCTTCGATCAGAACCACGTTGCGGATGGAGAGAGCTGTCAGCATCTGCCGCCTCATTAACGCGTGCCGGCCCCCGCGTCACCAGTGGTTCGGCGCTTTCGTTCCTGCCTTGTTTCATTGGCGTGACACAGTGCCACGCGAACGAAACGTGATTGTGACAAAGATTCGCGACAGGAACCACACTGTAAGGGGCGCCAAGATGCCGCGTTCGTCCAAGACCCGGAACAAACTCCCCACCGCGACCGAACTTGCCACGTCGATTCCGGCCTGGCTCGATCTTCCGGAACCGCGCAGTTTCCGCCCCAAGCGCAAGATGCGCACGGTGTGGATTTCCGATATCCATCTCGGCACACGCGGCTGCAACGCACCGATGCTGCTGGATTTTCTCGCCTCGATCGAGTGCGAGACGCTGTACCTCGTCGGCGATATCCTCGACGGATGGCGGCTGAAGCGGGGCTGGTACTGGCCCGATGCGCACAACGAAGTCGTCCGCCGCATCCTCAAGATGGCGCACCGCGGCACCCGCGTCGTGCTGATCGCCGGCAACCATGACGAGATGCTGCGCCCTTATGCGGGCATGAGCTTCGGCGGCGTCGAACTCGAGCTCGAAACCATCCACGTCACCGCCGATGGCAAGCGCCTGCTGGTCACGCATGGCGACGGGTTCGACGGCGTGGTGCTCTATGCCCGCTGGCTCGCCTTCCTGGGCGACAAGGCCTACGAAGTGCTTCTGCGCACCAACCGCTGGTTCAATCTGATCCGCCGCCAGCTCAAGATGCCGTACTGGTCGCTCTCCGCCTATATGAAAAAACGGGTGAAGAACGCGGTCCAGTTCGTCTGCGATTTCGAGGAAGCCGTGGCCCACGCCGCGCGCGACATGGGCGTGGACGGGGTGGTCTGCGGCCACATCCACTGCGCCGAAATCCGTCAGATCGGCGACGTGACCTATTACAACGATGGTGACTGGGTCGAAAGCTGCACCGCGCTGGTCGAGGATTTCGCCGGGGCGATCACGATCGTCGACTGGGCGGCCGAATGCGCCAAGCCGGCTCATGCATCCGAAGTCGGCGATCCGGTTGATGAAAACCAGGCCGCCTCGCGCTCGAAGGAAGACGCATGAGGATCGCCATCTGCACCGATGCCTGGCACCCGCAGGTCAACGGCGTTGTCCGCACCCTTGCCACCACGGTCGATCGCCTGATTTCGCGCGGCCATGAGGTAGAGCTGATCACGCCCAGCCAGTTCTTCACCTTCGGCCTGCCCGGCTACAGCGAGATCCGCCTGGCGATGGCACCGCGCTTCGGCACGCGCCGCACGCTGAAGGATTTCCAGCCCGATATCGTCCATATCGCCACCGAAGGCCCGATTGGCTGGAGCGCGCGTTCGTGGTGCAAGGCCAATGCCGTGCCCTTCACCAGCGCTTTCCACACGCGCTTTCCCGATTACGCGGCGGTCCGCACCGGTCTGAGCCCGCAAACCTTCTGGCCGGTGATGCGCCGGTTCCACGCCGCCAGCCACGCAGTGCTGGTCTCCACGCCAACGCTGGCGGCCGAACTTGCGCAACAGGGCATCAGCCACGCGCGAATCTGGTCACGC
This sequence comes from Novosphingobium sp., assembly GCA_027311705.1. Lineage (GTDB taxonomy): Bacteria > Pseudomonadota > Alphaproteobacteria > Sphingomonadales > Sphingomonadaceae > Novosphingobium. The sequence goes on from DAICYJ010000007.1 coordinate 3,118, forward strand.
GGGATTGATGGCACGCTCTTCCGCCCGGATCACGAACCGCTCGATGCGCTCAAGGACCTGCCCCGCCCGATCATGCTCAATGTCGGCCGCGTCGCCATCGAAAAGAACCTCGGCGCATTCCTCGATGCGCCGGTCGAAGGCACCAAGGTGGTTGTCGGCGACGGACCCGATCTCGCCATGCTGCGCGTCCGCTATCCTCACGTGAAATTCCTCGGCTCGCTGACGGGCGAATCGCTCGCCCGCGCCTATTGCTCAGCCGATGTGTTCGTGTTCCCCAGCCGCACCGACACGTTCGGGCTGGTGATGATCGAGGCGATGGCCTGCGGCGTGCCCGTGGCGGCCTTCCCCGTCGCAGGCCCCGTCGATATCGTCGGCCCCGCCGGCTACGGCCCGCGCGGCGATCTGCCGATGCGGGTTGGCGCGCTCAACGATGACCTCGCCCGCGCCATCACCGAAGCCCTGCGGTGCGATCGGATGGGTGCGGCGGTATTCGGTGCGAGCTATTCGTGGGACCGCGCGACCGACCAGTTCCTCGCCGCGCTGGGCGAGGCTGCATCCTCCCGCCGGACTAAAATCGCCGCGTGAAAGCCGGCCCCCGCGAAAGGGGCGATCGCTATCGACCGATCCTTTTTCGTGCTTGTGGCCTGCCTGTGTTTACCGGGTTCAAGTAGCGCATACCGCTGCGCTTCAGGCTGTCTGTCCTACTTGCGCGGCTCGTGCCATGTTGGCCGCCGTGCTCTTTGAAATCGTCTAAAAGGTTACACTTCGCTCCCATGGGAATCTGTCACCTTTTTTGAACAAGGTGCTGTTCTGGAAGCTGAATATGGCAAAAAACAAAGGTTACACGGTGTAACCTCTGTCACCATTTTCCCAACACGTTTTTCCAACACGCGGCCTCGCCGGGCGAAGGTTGCCGATCGCCCAAGTCAGCTTACCGAAACGCCCGGTGCCTTGTCGTTCATCAGCTTGAACGCCCGCTCGTACCATTCGCTGCCGGGATAGTTGGTGCCCAACACGGCGGCAGATTTCTGCGCCTCGGCCGGGACGCCAAGTGCAAGGTAGCTTTCGACCAAGCGATACAGCGCTTCGGGCGTGTGGCTCGTTGCCTGATACTTGTCGATCACGGTGCGGAAGCGGAGCGTGCCAGCAAGCCATTTGCCGCTGCGCTGATAGTACCGGCCGATCTCCATTTCCTTGCCCGCAAGATGGTCGTTCACCAGATCGAGCTTCAGTTTGGCATCGGTGGCATAACGCGTGCCGGGATAGCGGCGCACCACTTCGTTCAGCGAGGTCAGCGCCTGCTGGGTGATCTTCTGGTCCCGCGTCACGTCGCTGATCTGCTCGTAATAGCACAGCGAGATCAGGTAATAGGCGTATGGCGCATCCTTGTTGCCCGGATGGATCGACAGGAACCGCTGGGCCGCCTGCACCGATTTGGCATAATCGCGGGCGGCGTAATAGCTGAACGAGCTCATCAGCTGGGCGCGGCGCGCCCACGGTGAATAGGGATGCTGGCGCTCAACTTCGTCAAACAGCGCTGCCGCCTGCTTGGCATTGCCCCGGTCCAACCGGTCCTTCGCCGCCATATACAGCGTGTCGACGTCGCGCGCGACATAGGCCACATCCTTCTTTGCCTTGGACCCGCCGGCACACCCCGCAGTCAGCCCTAGGGCAACGGTGGCGGCGGCAAGGGCGGAGAGGCGCAGCAGGGAGCGGCCGGAAGCGTGAAGGGTCATGGCGGTCCTATAGCCAGCCCCCCCCTGAACGCCAAGTGAAGTTGTGCGCGAAAGCCGGGGAAGTTCAGCTGTCGGCGGTAGCGGCCAGCGTTTCCTCGTCGCCTTCGAACGGCGGCTCCAGCAGGATCGGATCGGCCAGCGTCACTCGATCGAGCATCGCGGCCATTTCATCGCGCAATTGCAGCATAAGCCCGCGCAGCTTGCATTCCGCCTCGGGCAGGCAGTTGGCGCAGTGTTCATGGGCATTGCGGCTGGCACAGGGCACCAGCGCAAGGCTGCCCCGCGTCAGCCGGATGATGTCGCCATAGCGAATGTCCACTGGCGGCAGAGCCAGCTCATAGCCGCCATCGCGCCCGCGTTGCGACACCACGATCCCTTCCCGGGCCATCTCCGAAAGGATCACGGTCAGGAACTTGCGCGGAATGTTCTGCGCCTCTGCGATCGTGTCGAGCCGCACAGAGCCTTGCCCGAAGGTATCGGCCAGATGCTGCAAGGCGCGGATCGTATAGCGCGTCTTTTGCGAGAGCATATGCCAGAAATGGCCGCTCCGGCACGAAAGTCAACGCTGCAGGTAGAAATACCCGTTCATTCGATTGTCATGTCGCTTTTTCCGCCACACCCGCTGCGGGACGCCGAGCATAAATTCCGAAGCCTGCAATGATAGCATAGCAGAGTGCCGGCAGCAGAAGCGCGAACGCAAGGCTGCCCGACATGTCGGCCAACTGCCCCGTCAACGGCGGAATGACTGCTCCGCCAACGATGGCGACGCAGATCACGCCGGACCCGTCTGCCGCCCGCTTTCCCAGCCCTTCGCAGGCAAGGCTGAAGATCGTGGGAAACATGATCGAGTTCATCAGGCCGATGGCGAGCAGGCTGTACCCGGCAACGGTGCCCGTCGTATTGGCCGAAATCAGAATCAGCGCGATGGCGCCGACGGCGTTGAAAGCGAGCACCTTGCCGGGGCTGATCATGCGCAGCACGGCCGATCCGATGAAGCGGCCAAGCAATGCCCCGCCCCAGTAAATCGGAATGAGCTTGCCCGCGCTCTGGTCGTCAAGGCCGAGGACGTGGGCCTGCTTCACATAATTCACGATCAGCGATCCGATCGCTACTTCCGCGCCGACATAAACGAAAATGCAGGCCGCGCCGAAGGCAAAGCGCGGGCGCTTCAGCAGGTCGAAGCTGGCGAGAACCGAGCCGGTCTCGTGGCGTTCGCCCTTCAGGCGGTTACGGTTGAACCACACCACCCCGGCGATCACCAGCAGCGCGATGGCCAGGCCGATGTAGGCACGGACCACCGCCTGCGTTTCCGCAACGCGATAGGCATCGAGCGCCGCACCCGAAAGCTGATCGGCCGAAACGGTGGCGAGGCTGCCGAGAATGATGATGGCGCCGACATAGGGAAAGATCGTGGTGCCCAGCGAATTGAACGCCTGTGCAAACGTGAGGCGGCTGTGCGCCGACTTTGCTGGGCCGAGCAGCGAAATCAACGGGTTGGTGACTACTTGAACCACAGTCACGCCGCTCGCCAGCACGAACAGCGCCAGCAGGAACACGCCGAAGGTTGCGCTGGCGGAAGCAGGAATGAACAGCAGGCAGCCGGCCATCATCAGCAGCAGGCCGACGACCGCGCCGCGCATGTAGCCGATCTTCTTGACCAGCAGTGCCCCCGGCACCGACACGATGAAATAGGCGGCAAAGAACGCCGACTGTACCAGCATCGCCTGCATGTAGTTGAGGGTGAACAGTTCCTTCAGCTTGGGAATGATCACGTCGTTCAGCGAGGTGATGCCGCCGAAAATGAAGAACAGCGCCATCACGAACAGCCGCAGTTCCGGCGCATCGATGTGCTCGCCGCCGCCCTCGACCGTGGCGGGATCAGTGCTGCTGGCGGCGGACGGGGCAAGGGCCATAGGATATCTCTCCGGGATGCGGTCGAACGCCGCGCCTTCGGCCGTCTTGCCGAGGATGGGGACTATGTCCAAATGCATACGTATGACAGCGCAAGTCAATCACGAATTGGCATGCAAAACGGCGCCGGAAGCGATCCGGCGCCGTTCTTTGAGTGCTTGTCAGGATGCGATCAGCGGGCGGCTTGCGCCAGATACGCGATCAGGTCGGCCCGATCCTTGGCGTCGGGCAGGCCGGCGAACGGCATCCTGGTGCCGGGCACATACTTGGTCGGCGCGGTAAGGTATGCATCGAGGGTCTGGGCATTCCACGTCAGACCCTTGGCCTTCATCGCAGGCGAATAGGCAAACCCGGCCACCGCGCCAGACTTGCGACCCATAATGCCCTTGAGAGACGGGCCGAGGCGCGTGGCCCCGGTGTTCAGATCGTGGCAAGCTACGCAGCGCGCATAAACCGTCTTGCCGTGCACCGGGTCCGGCCCGGCGGCGGCGGCCGTGGTGGCGGCACCGGCGAGAAGGGCTGCTACACCAAGCGTGATTACGGTCAACTTCATCGAAAACTCCCCTGATTTGCCTGCCGTATAAAGTCCTCGTGCTGTCGCGGAGCTTAACACGTTCACGCGGCAACGGGCGCCGTTGTAAGGCCCAATTCCGGAATGCCGACCGAGCGACGACCGCCGTAATCGGTGCGCACCACGATCAGGCCGCTGCGTTCCAGATGATCGAGCAGGCGGCGGATTCGGCCGGGTGAGCGGGTGCCATAGATTTCGGCGAGCCGGTCGTCATCGGGGCATGGCGAGCCTTCGGCTGCGGCGCGGACAAGGGTGAGGAATGGCGCAAGCACATCGTCCGCCACGTCGCGCGCAATGGCCAGCGTTTCGCGCCAGCGAGGGTCGGAATCGTCGGCGATGCCGGCGACCGCCATGGCGAAACGGCGGCGGAACAGAGCGAGGTCGATGCCCGTATCGGCGAGCCGGGCCATGCGGCAGCGGACGGTGAAATCCTGAAACAACTGCGCTGGTTGCTGGAAGGTGCAATCGGGCTCATCGGCCATTTCGGCGAGGATTTCCGCCACTTTTGTCGCGGTTTCCTCCTGCTGGAACAGGCTCGGTTCGGCCACGGGTTCCACCTGTTCGGCCAGTGGAATCGAGTGTTCGATGCGTTCCAGCAACGCATCGCTGTCGACCACTTGTTCGGGTTCTGGCTCCGCCCTGCGCGGTGCCGTGTGCGGCTCCATCAACAGTGATTCCATCTCCGCCCCCCCTGCTGCAGGCATGGGCATCAGGCCGGAAATCACGTTGCGGGCGCGGGTGGCGACGTCGCCGATACGTACCGAGACCGGGCGGCGGCAGATGGCGGGGCCGAGGGCGAGGAAGTGGCCGCGTTCGAGGTCGCGGATCGCTTCTGCCTGGCGGCGTTCCATGCCGAGGAGGTCGGCGGCGCGGGCCATGTCGATATCGAGGAAGGTGCGACCCATCAGGAAGTTGGACGCTTCGGCGGCGACGTTTTTGGCAAGTTTTGCAAGGCGTTGCGTGGCGATCACACCTGCAAGGCCACGCTTGCGGCCCCGGCACATCAGGTTCGTCATGGCCGAAAGCGACAGGCGGCGGACTTCATCGCTGACGTCTCCGGCGGCGGCGGGGGCGAACATCTGGGCTTCGTCGACGACGACCAGAACGGGGTACCATTCATCGCGTGGGGCATCGAACAGGGTGTTGAGAAACACCGCCGCGCAGCGCATCTGGGCTTCGAGATCGAGGCCATCGAGCGCCAGCACGACCGAGGCGCGATGGGTGCGGATGCGGGCGGCGAGGCGGGCAATTTCGGCCTGATCGTAGGCTGCGCCATCGACCACAACATGGCCGAACGGTTCGGCCAGCGTCACGAAATCCCCTTCCGGATCAATGACTACCTGCTGGACGAGGCCCGCGCTTTCTTCGAGGATGCGGCGTAGCAGGTGCGATTTTCCGGAGCCGCTGTTACCCTGCACCAGAAGGCGCGTGGCCAGCAGTTCCTCAACGTCGATCCTGACGGGGGCACCCGATTTGTCGGCGCCGATGACGATGGTTGCGCTCACCCGGAGGCTCTTAACGGACGCTCGGAATCCGGCAAGGGCGGCGCGGAAAATGCCTGTAGAAAGGTGCGACCTGAACGGTACCTAACGACACCTAACCCCACACAGGCGCGCCTGAAGCCGCCCAAACATCTGATCGAAAACCTTTTTTGCGGGGCAGGCAGATTTGTCGGTTCGGTACAAGATTCAGGGCCAACTTTCGTTTACCTCCAAAATGGCGTCTGGCCGACGAATCAATTTTTTCGGCGCTGCGTTCGAGGAGTTGGACCCGTGGTTGTCGAATTGGTGGAGGAGCATCGCAGGCCGCCGGCGGACAGTTTGTTCTGCCGATCCGGCCATCCGTACGATGCGCGCCCTGCCAGTGCCCGCCCGGCCATTCCGATGAAGGAACGTGACAGCTTTGCCAGCCTGTTCGCCGGCGAATTTGCCGAGGCGCTGATCGAGGTGCGCAAGTAGGCTCAAGTGCGATCGAGCGACAATGCTCTCGCAGTTTCGGGGCCGGTCCACCGCGCGGCTACGCCCCATACTTTCAGGATGACTTCTTCGGTCAGCGCTTCGTGCGGCGGGCCTTCGGCGGCGACGCGGCCATCCTGCAGGACGATGACGCGGTCTGCGTGATTGCGGGCCTGCGCAAGATCGTGGAGCACGAGAGCGATGCCGGTGCCCTGCCCGGCCAGCAAGCGGAACTGGCGGAGCAACGCCTGCTGGTGCGCGAGGTCGAGCGCTGCGAGCGGTTCGTCGGCGAGGATCCAGCGCGGAGTTCCGGCTAGCACGCGGGCCAGCAGCGCGCGGGCGCGTTCGCCGCCGGAGAGCGTGCCCACGGAGCGACTGGCGAAGCGTTCGAGATCGAGTGCTGAAAGCGCGGCGGCGGTGGCGGCATCGTCTTCGGCCCGGCTGGTCTTGTGCGGCAGGCGGCCGAGGCGGGCGAGCGTTTCGACCGACAAATTCCACGCGACTTCGCCATCTTGCGGCAGGAAGCCGATGGTTTGGGCGCGTTGCTGCGGTGACAGGGCCGCCAGAGGTGTACCGTCCAGCGCGACTGGGCCGGAAATGAGGCCGGCAAAAGCGGCGAGAAGCGTCGATTTGCCCGCGCCGTTGGGGCCGACAATGGCGGTGACCGCACCCGGTGCGAGTGCGGCGCTGACGTCCGTCAGGCGGCCGGGGATGGTCAGGCTTTTGGCGGCCAGCATTATCCCAGCTCCTTCCGCATTTTCAGCAGCAGGCGCAGGAAGAAGGGTGCGCCAATCAGGCTGAGGGCGATGCCGAGCCGCAGTTCTCCGCCCGCCAGTGGAAGCAGGCGGCAGAGGCAATCGGCGATGAGCAGCAAGAGCGCTCCCGCCAAGGCGCTGGGGATGAGCAGCGCTGACGGGCGGCCATCGGTGAACGGGCGGACGAGGTGTGGGACGACGAGGCCGACGAAGCCGATGATGCCGGCAACCGCCACCCCTGCCCCGACGATCAGGCCGACGCCCGCGACCATCAGCACTTGCAGGCGGCGCGGCTCCATCCCGAGCGAGCGGGCCGCGGCTTCTCCAAGGGTGAGCGCATCGAGCGCGGGACCGGCGCGGGCGAGCAGGATCAGGCCGAGCAGCGTGGGCGGCAGGGCGATCCAGACCTCGTGCCAGCCGCGATCGGCCAGCGCGCCCATCAGCCAGGTGACGATCTCGCTGAGCGCGAAAGGGTTGGGCGAGAGGCTGATGGCAAGGCTGGTGAGTGCGCCCGCTAGGCTGGCGATCATCATGCCCGCCAGCGTGAACAGCGCGATGCCGCCGCTTCGCCCGGCGATGAGCGCAAGGAGGACCATGGCGATTGCTCCGCCTGCAAGCGCGAACAGCGGGAGGGCGAAGGGCTGGACCGAAAAGCCAGTGTAGAATGAGAGTACCGCGCCCAGTGCCGCCATTGGCGCGATGCCGAACAGGCCGGGATCTGCCAGCGGATTGCGCAGGTAGCCCTGCATGGCGGCTCCCGAAGCGCCGAGGCCGGCCCCGATGACGAGCGCGAGGACGGCGCGCGGGAGACGCAGTTCCATGAGGATGGGGATGGCGTTGCGGACCGGGGGGCCGAACGGGCTGATCCACACTTGCCCGGCAAGGAGCGACAGCGGGATGGCGAGGACGAGCGCCGCGAGGAGGATTGCGATGGGGCGGGTCATCTGGCTGGGCTTTGTGCTTGCGGCTGCCCACCCCCGACCCCTCCCGCAAGCGGGAGGGGGGAAGAAGGGGCTGTCTGGCCCCCCTCCCGTTTACGGGAGCGGTTGGGGGTGGGTTCGGCCAGTGCCCGGCGTACTTCGGCGAGGCGGTTCACCGCGCGGATGATGGTGGGGCCGGCGCAGTAAAGGAGGTTGGAAGCCAGCGGGGCGCGGGTGGTGGTGCGCAGTGATGCCAGCGCGGGGTGGCGCAGCAGGCGGTCTTCGTTGGCCTGCGGGCCTTCGCCGGCGGTGGTGAGAATTACCTGCGGCGGATTGGCCAGCATGCGTTCGAGGGGCAGAAGGTCTGCCTGATGGTAGCCTTGGGCGGCGCTGGCATTGGTGAATCCGGTGCGGCGCAGGAGGTCTGCGATCAGCGTGTTGTCGCCGGGGACCATGCCGCCCGATTCCCAGACGATGGCGGAAACGGGCTGATAATTCGCGGGTGGCGCGGCCTGTGCCACGGCGCTGTCGATGCGGCGGATCAGGGCTTCGCCGCGATCCGGGTGACCAGCGAGTGCGGCGAGTTGGCGGATTTGGGCGTGGCTATCCTCCACCGTGTTGGCGATGGCCAGCGTTTCGAGATGGAGGCCCAGGCGCTGGTAGGCACCTGCCGTGGCGGGAGCGATGAAGCTGCCTTCGATCACGAGATCGGGATGGAGCGCAAGGACTGCCTCGACTGTGCCGCGTGTGGTGCGGAAACGCCGGGCCTGCGCAGGGTCCATCGAACTGGAGCGCGGATCGGCGCTGTAGTGGGAGATGGCAAGGATCTGCGCGGGGTCTGCGACCTCGGCAAGGATCGCGTCGCTGCAGGGGTTGAGGCTGACGATCGTGGGGCGTGTGTGAGGGACTTCCGCCTGCGTCGCGGGGACGCAGGCGGTGAGGAGGTGGCAGAGCACCCCTATCCAGGCGTAGCTAGCGGACCTCGTCCACAAGCTGCGCCATCCTTCCCCCATCGAGGGGGAAGGAGACAGGGTTGAAGGATCAATAACGGACACGAAGGCCGGCATAGACCGAGCGGCCGGGGACGCCATAGGTCGCGGCGGTCTGGACGCGGGCATCGAACAGATTTTCGATGCGGCCGAACACTTCGAGGAAGTTGCCGAAGGGCAGGCTGGCGCGCAGATCGGTTTCGCTGCCGGCTTCGAGGCGGGTGAAATTGCCTGCATCATCAAAGCTGGCGGAACGGACGCGCATGTCTGCACCCAGCGCGAGGTTGGCGAGCGGGGTTGTCCAATCGAACGAGGTGGTCAGCGTGTGGCGAGGGCGGCGGGCGAGATCGTTGCCTTCGTTGAAGTTGCCGGGAGTGATGTTCCGCGCCTTGTCATAAGTGTAGGCAGCGCGGGCGGCGAAGTTCGGGCTGAGCTTTGCGTCCATCTCCAGCTCGACGCCTTCGGCGCGGGCCTTGCCGATGTTGTCATACGTGCCGAACGGGCGGTCGGTGCAGACGTTCAGGCTGGCGCACGAGACGTAGGCGATGAGCTGGCGGCTGTCGCGCCGGAAGACCGTGGCGGCGATGTGGAATGCGCCTTGCGACGAGGTGTATTCGATCCCGGCGTCGTAGCTGCGGCTGCGTTCGGGGACGAGGTTGGTGTTGCCATAGTCGTCGGACAGCAGCTGGAACAGCGTGGGTGCCTTGAAGCCTTCGCCATAGCTGGCGCGCAGGCGCAACCCGTCCATCACCTTGACGCTGCCGTTCGCGCCGAAGGTCCAGGCGTGGCCGAAGCGGCTGTGATCGTCGTAGCGGACGCCGCCCGCGATGCTGGCCATATCGCCGTACCAGCCGAGGAGCGCGTGGGCGCTGTTCAGTGTGGCTTTGTGCTCGGTGTCGAAGGTGCTGGTGAAGCGGGTGCGTTCGTTGTCTGCGCCGAAATCGAGCGCGAAGTTTTGCGGCAGCTTGATCCGGCCGGTGAGTTCCGCGCGTTCGCTGCGGCCGCGATAGCCATAGCTGGGATCGGTGCCGAAGGTGGGATCGTAGTAATCGCGCTTGGTATCCGACAGGGCATAGCCGACGGCCAGCGAGAGTGCGGTGCCGGTGTACTGGAAACCGGCGCGGGCGAAGATCTGGCGCGTCGTCTGGTATTCGGGCGTATCGGTAAAGGCGTAGAACGGGGCAGGATAGCCGTCGATATCGACCTTGCTGTCTGCATAGCGGGCGACGGCGACGAGCGCGAGTTCGTCGGTGAGGTTGAAGCGGCCCTTGCCGCCGACGCGCCACTGGCGGAAGCCGTCGGCCTCGGTGCCGGTCGCGGCGGAGGAAACGCCGTCGGTGTGGGCATAGCCGCCGTTGAACGACAGGGCGTAGCGGTCGCGCTTCAGCCCGGCGACGAGATCGCCGTTATAGGTGTTGCGGCTGCCGGCTTCGCCGCGGGCTTCGACGCCGTTGGTTTCCTTGCTGGTGATGGCGACGACGCCGCCGATGGCCGCGCTGCCCCAGACGACCGAGTTGGAGCCGCGCAGCACGTCGATCCGATCGATGCCGCCTGTGGTGATCGTGCCGAAATCGAAACCGCCGGAGGGGCCGGAGACGTCTTCGACGCGGACGCCATCGACGAGGACCAGCGTCTGTTCGGATTCGGCGCCGCGCACGCGCACGCCGGTGAAGCCGCCGGGGCCGCCGTTGCGGCTGATCGTGAGGCCCGGCACAGTGGCGAGGATGCGGGCGATATCGATGCCCTGGATGCGCTCGATCTGCTCGGCTGTGATGACGCTGATCGGCTGGCCGGACTGGTCGACGCGCTGTGGGCTGCCGGTGCCGAGGACGGTGATGAGCGGTTCGGCGCTGTCGGGCGCGGGTTGCGCCACGTCGCTTTGCGCGAAGGCGGGCGTCGCGGCGAGGAATGCTGCGGTGGAGAGGATGCGTACGGTAGTCTTCACGAGATTGCTCCCGGCCCATGGACGACAATGTCGTCCATGGCGGGGAGGCGCGCGGGGCCATATGGCACGCACCTGCTCGCATACGCCCGGTACACCCCGCCCGGCCGCGGAACGACCACACACCGGCAGGTTTCCTGGCTCGCCCGGGGTCATCGCCCCCTGCCCGCCTTCCCGGTTTTCACCAGTGGCATGTTGGACAGGGCGCTATCCAGGCACAGTTGCGGGGGCAGCTTCGGTCACCAGCTGAGAAGGCTGGGCCGAATTCCCTCTTAGCCCCCCGAGGGGAGCACCGGTGGCGTCGCGGTGGCCGTTAGCGACGTTTGCCCGATAGGGCAAGGGGTTGGGGCAAGCGGTTGGGAACCCCCTGCCCCGGACATCAGTGGCGGATGAGGTAGTCGAAGGCGGACAGTGCGGCCTTGCTGCCCTCGCCCATGGCGATGACGATTTGCTTGTAGGGGACGGTGGTCGCGTCCCCCGCCGCGAACACGCCCGGCAGGCTGGTTTCGCCGCGCGCGTCGATCTCGATCTCGCCCCGGTTGGACAGGGCGATGGAGCCGTTCAGCCATTCGGTGTTGGTCACGAGGCCGATCTGCACGAAGATTCCTTCGAGGTCGATCGTGTGGACTTCTTCGGTGGTGCGGTCGCGGTAGACAAGCGCCTTCACCTTGTCGCCGTCGCCCAGCACTTCGGTGGTGAGTGCCGAGGTGATCACGGTGACGTTGGGCAGGCTGCGCAGTTTCTTTTGCAGCACCGCATCGGCGCGCAGTTCGCTGTCGAATTCGATCAGGGTGACGTGGGCGACGATGCCGGCGAGGTCGATGGCGGCCTCCACGCCGGAATTGCCGCCGCCGATCACCGCCGTGCGCTTGCCCTTGAACAGCGGGCCATCGCAGTGCGGGCAATAGGCGACGCCCTTGTTGCGGTACTCGTCTTCGCCGGGCACGCCCATCTGCCGCCAGCGCGCGCCGGTGGAGAGGATGATGGTCTTCGCCTTCAGGCTGGCACCGCTTTCGAGTTCGATGGTGGCATAGCCGTCACCGTTGGCGGGCTTGAGCTTGGCCGCCTTTTGCAGGTTCATGATGTCGACGTCGTATTCCTTGACGTGCTGTTCCAGCTGGGCGGCGAGCCTGGGGCCTTCGGTGTGCTGGACCGAGATGAAGTTTTCGATGCCCATCGTATCGAGCACCTGACCGCCGAAGCGTTCGGAGACGACGCCGGTGCGAATGCCCTTGCGCGCAGCATAGATCGCAGCGGCAGCGCCGGCGGGGCCACCTCCGACGACGAGAACGTCGAACGGTTCCTTGGCGGCGATCTTTTCAGCAGCACGGGCGATGGCGCCGGTATCGACCTTCGCCATGATGCCGGCGAGGTCCATGCGACCCTGCCCGAACTCCTCGCCATTGAGGAAGACCGTTGGCACGGCCATGACCTTGCGGCGCTCGACTTCATCCTGGAACAGCGCGCCGTCGATGGCGGTGTGGGTGACGTTCGGGTTGAGCGCGGCCATGATGTTCAACGCCTGCACCACATCGGGGCAGCTTTGGCAGGTGATCGAGAAGAACGTCTCGAAGTGCAGCGGGCCTTCCAGAGCGCGGACCTGATCGAGCAGGTCGGCGTCTTCCTTGGGCGGGTGGCCGCCGACGTGCAGGAGCGCGAGGATCAGCGAGGTGAATTCGTGGCCCATCGGCAGGCCGGCGAACACGGCTTTGGCCCTGCCCTCGTCAGCCTGAATGGCGAAGCTGGGCTGACGGGCGTCTGTGCCGTCGAAGCGTGCAGTGACCTTGTCGGACTGCGCGGCGATCTCTTCGATCAGGGAACGCATTTCGGCGGACTTGGCGCTGTCGTTCAGGCTGGCGACGAGTTCGACCGGCCGGCGCAGGTTGCCGAGGTAGGTCTTCAGCTGGGCGGTAGCGGCGGGGTCGAGGATCGGCATGGTGGGGGCTTTCTGAGGGGGATTGGTTGTTAGCGCGGTTGAGCATTGCCCACCCCGCTGCGACTAACTCAGCCTGCGGCTTCGTAAGTCTCGCTCCCCTCCCGCAAGCGGGAGTGGGATCTGGAGCGACCTTCCCCCCTCCGGCATGCGGGAGGGGTCGGGGGTGGGCAAGGCGCAAGCTCGCTTTCCTCCCGGCAACAGGCCGGACGGTGGGGCTGTACTTGCGATGTGGGAAAGGGTGGCCGGGGCGGAAAGGGGACGCCCCGGCCGGGGAAATTCAGGAAATCAGATCTTGCCGACGAGGTCGAACGAAGGTGCGAGGGTTTCTTCGCCCTGTTCCCACTTCGCGGGGCAGACTTCGCCCGGATGCGAGCGAACGTAGAGCGCGGCCTTGATCTTGCGGACCAGTTCCTCGGCATTGCGGCCGACGCCTTCGCACGTGGTTTCCATGATCTGGATCACGCCATCGGGATCGACGACGAAAGTGCCGCGATCGGCAAGGCCCTGGCCTTCACGCATCACGTCGAAATTGCGCGTGATGGTGCCTGTGGCATCGCCCAGCATGTAATAGTCGATCTTGCCGATGGCCGGCGAGCTATCGTGCCATGCCTTGTGGCTGAAGTGCGTGTCGGTCGACACCGAATAGACTTCGACGCCCAGGCCCTGAAGCTCGGCATACTTGTCGGCAAGGTCTTCCAGCTCGGTCGGGCACACGAAGGTGAAATCGGCCGGGTAGAAGAAGAATACAGCCCACTTGCCCGCCACGTCGGCGTTGCTGACATCGACGAACTTGCCCGACTTGTAGGCGGTGGTGCTGAACGGCTTGATGGAGGTTCCGACGAGAGACATGGTTCAGGCTTTCTTGTGGTTGGTGAACTGGTGAATGCGGAGGTAGGCCCGCCCGAACGATTTTTCCAACGATCAAATTCGGCCATACTGATTGATTAAAGCGATCAAGGGCAGCCGCGCCACACAATCGTTCATGCCCCGACGTTGTTTCGAAACGGCGACGGAACTTTCCCTGCACCAGCACAGTTACCGTGCGCGAATGCCCGCGCGGCATGGTCTTTTGCGCCTGACGGATCACCCTTTCAGGCAAAGTGCAAATTTTGCACCGGCGTTTTCCGAAGTTGCACTTGCAAGGCGATTGCAACGACACCACTTGCGCGGCATAAACGAAACGACTTCGTTCAATTTATCCAGGAACCTCCATGACCGACCAGCAGGATGTGCCCGCAGAAGCACCGGCGCAAAACAATGGCGGGAAGCGCCGCATGTTCGGCCGAATCGCGCTTGTCGCGCTGATCGCGGGCGCGCTGTATGGCGGATATGCCTATATCGGTTACCGCAACCACGGGCAGTATGTGCAATCCACCGAGGACGCCTATGTTCGCGCCGATGGCGTGACGGTGAGTTCCAAGCTGGCCGGATATGTTCGCGAAGTGAACGTGCGCGACAACCAGTCGGTGACTCCGGGAATGCAGCTGGTGCTGGTTGATCCCACCGATTACCGCACCCGGCTTTCCCAAGCGGTGGCGCAGGTGGATGTGGCCCGCGCGACCGAAAACGCCACCCGCGCCGGCATTGGCGAGGCGCAGGCGGGAGTTACGGAGGCACAGGCCGCACTGGCCGCATCGCAGCGCGATCTGCAGTACCTTGCCGGCGAAGTGGCCCGGTATCGTCCATTGGCGGCAAGCGGCGCAGAACCCAAGCAGATGCTGGACCAGTTGGTTTCCAACCGAGACAAGGCGGCGGCGGACGTGCGTGCCAAACAGGCAGCCGTGGCTGCAGCGCAAAGCCGGGTCACGTCGATCCGCGCTCAAGTCGGCCAGTCGGCCGCCCAGATCGAAGCGGCACGCACGCAGCAGGAAGCCGCACGCAATGATTTGAACACCACGCGTCTGACCGCGCCGGTGGCGGGCAAGGTGGCGTCTTCATCCGTGCGGGTGGGCCAGTTCGTGCAACCCGGCCAGCGGCTGCTGACTATCGTGCCGACGCAGGCGCTGTATGTTGAGGCCAACTTCAAGGAAACGCAGATCGGTCTGATGCGCCCCGGCCAGCCGGTGACGATCGACGTCGATGCCCTGCCCGGCGTGGAGTTCAAGGGCGTGGTCGACAGCATCACGCCCGGAACAGGCGCGAATTTCTCGCTGGTGCCGCCGCAGAACGCGACGGGCAACTTCACCAAGATCGTGCAGCGCGTGCCGGTGCGCATCCGCATCAACGCCGGGCCTGAATCCCGCAAGGTGCTGGTGCCCGGCCTTTCGCTGCACGTGAAGGTGGATACCATTTCGGCAAAGCAGGCGATCGACCAGATCCGCGACGAACAGGACAGGGCGCCCACCGCCCCCACCAAGCGGTGAGTGCCACCACTATCGACGCAGGCAGTATGCCTGTGCCCGACGCTCCGCCGGCTGTTGGACAGCCTGTTGCCAATGCCGACCTGACAGCGTGGCTGGCGGTGGCTGCCGGTGCCATCGGCGCGCTGATGGCGACGCTCGACATCTCGATCGTCAATTCTTCGCTGCCGACAATCCAGGGCGAGATCGGCGCGTCTGCCACCGAAGGCACATGGGTTGCCACGGCCTATCTGGTTTCCGAAATCATCGCCATTCCGCTGACCGGGTGGCTGGAGCGCACGTTTGGGCTCAAGCGGTTCCTGATGGTTGCGGTGGTGCTGTTCACCGCGTTTTCGGTGATGTGCGGCCTTTCGCAGAACCTGACGATGATGATCGCCGGCCGCGTTGGCCAAGGCTTCATGGGCGGCGTGCTGATCCCCACGGGCATGACGATCATCGCCACGCGCCTGCCCCGGCATCAGCAACCGATCGGCACCGCGCTGTTTGGGTCGACGCTGATCATGGGGCCGTTGTTCGGTCCTTTGCTGGGCGGGTGGCTGACTGAAAATTTCAGCTGGCACTACGCGTTTTTCGTGAACGTGCCGGTTGGCATGATCCTGCTGGGCTTCATCATGGTAGGCCTGCCTTGGACGAAAATGCGGCTGCAGGAATTCGTCCACGCCGATTGGCTGGGCATCGCCGGCATGGCGCTGGGCCTTGGCGGGCTGACCGTGGTGCTGGAAGAAGGCAACCGCGAGCAGTGGTTCGAATCATCCCTGATCTGGCAGCTGACCATCGCCACCATCGTCGGCTTCGTGCTGATCGCCGTGGGGCAGATGACGGCCCGGCGGCCGGTGGTGAAACTGGCGTTGCTGCGCCAGCCGGCATTTGCATCGGTTTTCATTCTGGGCCTTGTGGTCGGTGCAGCGCTTTATGGCACTGCCTATGTCATCCCGCAGTTTCTGGTGGCGATTGCCGGGTACGATGCGCTGCAATCGGGGCAGGTGGTGTTTCTTTCGGGCATTCCCGCCGCGATGATGATGCCGCTGTTCCCGCTGATCGTGGCGAAGGTCGACTTGCGCGTGGTGGTGGGCACGGGGGTGCTGCTGATGGCCGCTTCGTGCTGGATGGATACGACGCTGACCGCCGATGCCAACGGTGCGGAGTTCACGGTTTCCCAGTTGATGCGCGGGCTGGGTCAGGCGTTTTCGATGATGTTCCTGAACCAGGCCGCCATCGCCAGCGTTTCGACCGAGGATGCGGGCGATGCCGCGGGCCTGTTCAACGCGGCGCGCAACCTTGGCGGATCGATCGGGCTCGCATTGTTGGCCACATTGCAGGAACGGCGGCTGGATTATCACCTGTGGACGCTGCATTCCTCGCTATCGGCCAACGATCCCGGCGTGCAGGACTGGGTGAGCAGCCAGGCAGCATCGCTGGGCGGCGGGCCTGACGGACTGGCGGGCGCGATCCGCTCGATCGACACTTCGCTGGCCCGGGACGCGCTGGTGATGGCCTTCAACGACGAGTTTACCGCGCTGATGATCGGCATCCTGCTGGTGGCGCCGCTCGTTCTGCTCCTTCGGCCCCTGCCCAAGGGTCCACACAAGATGGCGATGCACTGATGAACACGAAATTGATTGCGGGGCTGGTGCCCTTCCTGCTGGCCGGGTGCATGACGGTTGGCCCGAACTATGATGGTGCGCCGCAAGCCGCGCCGGTGGCCGATGCGCGTGGGGGCTTCCTGCGCGGCGGGGCCGATGCCGTGGCGCAAGCGCCGGCGGGCCGGTGGTGGGAGGCGCTGGGCGATCCGGTGCTGAGCCGCGTGATCGACGGTGCGCTGGCCGGATCGCCCGACATCGCCATCGCCAACGCGCGCATCGCCCAGGCCCGTGCCGGGCTGGCATCGAGCCGCACCGCGCTGACCCCCTCATTCAACGTTTCGGCGGCGGTGCCCTATTTCAACGTGCCGGGCGGATTGTTCAGCTCTGACGGGCAAGGCGGCGGGCGCGATTCGGTGACGGTTTACAATGTCGGCTTCGACAGTTCGTGGGAGCT
>DAICYJ010000009.1 GCA_027311705.1 Novosphingobium sp.
CGCCATTCGCCTGCTCAAAGCGGCCGATACGCCGCTCCTGCGCCCCGGTAAACGCGCCTTTCTCATGCCCGAAGAGTTCGCTTTCGAGAATCTGGGGCGACAGCGCCGCGCAATGCACCGAAACGATGTTCGCCTTCGGCCGACCGCTCAGATTGTGAATGGCACGAGCGACGAGTTCTTTGCCAGTGCCGCTTTCGCCTTCGATCAAAACTGTGGTGCGGGAAGGGGCCACCTGCTGGATGGTGTCGAGGATCGGCTTCATCACCTCCGCCTGCCCGAGGATGCCTTCGATTGAAAATTTGCGCTCGACCTGCTGCTTCAGCGCCACATTCTCATGCTCCAGCGTGCGGCTGCGCAGCGCCCGTTTGATGAGGATCTCCACCTCATCCAGGTTCAGCGGCTTCGTGACGAAATGGTAGGCTCCACGGCGCATCGCTTCCACGGCGGTATCCACGCTGCCATAGGCGGTCATCATGATGCACACCGGCGGCTTGGGCATGGCCAGGGCCGCGTCGAGCAGCTTCATGCCATCGTCCTCTCCAAGGCGGAGGTCAGTCAGCATCACGTCGATGCGGTCATTGCTCAGGTACTCCATCGCCTCGGCGGCATTGGAGGCCACATAGCAGTCGAAATCGTCCTCCAACGAGAGGCGCAGGCCATCGCGAGTATGCTTTTCGTCATCGACGATCAGGACTGTGGCTTGGTCGGTCATGTGTGAAGGAATGGCACAATAATCAGGAAATGACGAGTGACCAAATCAGAATGACGAATTCCGCCCAGTCGCCTGAAGACAGTTTTTGGATCGTGGTCCTTGGCAGCCTGTTGAAAACTCCATTGCGCCGCTTTGAGTCGGCGGAGCATGCCTGGCAGGAGAGGGATCATCCTGATCCCTCAACACTTCGCCTCTTCCATCACTCCCAAACGGGATCAAGATGATGCCCTCCTCCTTGCCGTGGATGCTCCGTCGCTCAAATCTTCTCGGTCGAGTTGTACAACAGGCTATTAGATGCGTTTTGAATTCGCTCCGAGCCACTCAGCATACGCGGCCTCCGTCATCGCTCCGGCGGCCAGGGCCAGGGTGCTCACCACGGCATCGGCTTCCGTGGCGTGGAATTCATGGCCATTGCGTTCGAGGAAGCCCGCGCCCAGCATGAAGCCCGTGCGCTTGTTGCCATCGAGAAACGGGTGGTTTTTCACGATGCCTGCGGCGTAGGCGGCGGCCATCTCCGCCATCAAGGGCTTGCCATAGTGGAAGAGCTGCCGGGGACGCGCCAGGGCAGACTCCAGCAGATGCTCGTCACGCACGCCTGCGATGCCACCATAGAACGAGAGCATCATGTCATGCAGTGCCAGGCATTCGTCCCGCGTCAGCCAGTACGGTGGCTTCATTTGGCTAGTTCGCGCAACGTGTTGCGATAGCGGCGGTTGAGGCTTTCAAACACCGCCATGGTTTTGGCGAACTCTGGATTGCTCGCGGTCAGACGCATTCCGTCCTGAGATTCGGTCAGCGTCACCGTGTCGCCTTCTGCCACCTTGAGATGGGCGAGTGCTTCTTTCGGTAACACCAGGCCGACTGAATTGCCCACTTTGCGCAGTTTGAGTTCGAGAATCATGCATTCAATGTAGCTACAAACGTTATTACGTCAAACGGGCGGCGTTTGTCGGGTGGGTCCCTCCAGAATAATAGTTGACCGACCGTCTAGTCCGCTTTAGTCCTCGCACCGACCTTATCCGAAATTTCCTATGGGACGCACCTCCACTGCCAAAGACCGCCTGATTGAAGCCATGATCGAACTGATCTGGGCGGGCAGCTATGGCAGCACCTCGGTGGATCACATCTGCGAGAGGGCAGGGGTGAAGAAGGGCAGCTTTTACCACTTCTTTGAGTCCAAGACCGCACTGGCGCTCACCGCCATCGACCATGGCTGGACGGAGCACCGCAAGGAACTGGACCAGATTTTCTCCCCCGTGGTGCCGCCGGTTGACCGCATCCTGAACTGCTTTCGTAATTTTCGCCAGGAGCAGGAGGATTTGTTCAAGAAGCATGGCCGCGTGCTGGGCTGCCCCATCCACTCCCTGGGGGCTGAAGTCAGCACGGTGGATGCTCAGCTGCGGGACAAACTGCAGGAAATTCTGAGCCAGTTCATCCTCTACTACGAGAGCGCCATCCGCGATGCTCAGGCACAGGGCAGCATCGTCACGCATGACGCGATGGCTTTGGCACGGATCGTGTTTGCTTACAGCGAGGGGCTGCTGCTTCACGCCCGCATGTGGAACGACCTCGGTCGTCTGGACGAGTTCGAGTCTGGAGCCAAGATCATCCTCGGCGTCAAAGCCTGAGCATTTCGTATATTTTGCTTTCAAATTAACCAACTGGTCAACTTTCCACCCCAAACCTACGCGCCTCGTGAAACTCCCGAACCTCCTCCCTTTCGTCCTTCTCCTCGCTGCCTGCGGTAAACCTCCTGCGGGTGGCCATGGCGGCGGTCAGATGCCTCCGGCTCCGGTCACACTTGCGCCGGTCGAGCAAAAAGAACTCGTCGAATGGGAGGAGTTCACGGGGCGCGTCGAGCCGGTGGAGATGGTGGAATTGAAGCCCCGTGTGTCCGGCTACATCACCGATGTACGTTTTCAATCAGGTGCGCTGGTGAAGAAGGGCGATGTGCTCTTCATCATCGATCAGCGTCCGTTTGAAACCAAGCTGCGTGCGACAGGTGCCGACGTGGCGCGTGCCGAGGCCAATGCGCAGGCGATGAAGCGCGAGTTTGACCGCGTGAAGGTCCTGCTCGACGCAAAAGCCATCGCCCCCGAACAGGCGGAAACGCGCGAGTCGATGAACCTGCAGGCGGTGGCCGGTCTGGAGGCTGCCAAGGCCGCGCAGCACAGTGCCGAGATCGAATTCGAGCATAGCTCGGTCAAAGCCCCGATCAGCGGTCGCATCAGCCGCGCGCTCACCACCACGGGCAATTTCGTCACCGCAGGCACCACGCTTCTCACCACCATCGTCACCGTTGATCCCGTCTATGTGTATGCGGACATTGATGAAAACAGCCTGCTGAAACTGCAGGCCATCCAGCGCAGCAAGACGACCTTCACCAATGGCGACGGCCGCGTGCCCGTGGAACTCCAGCTCTCGAATGAGAAGGGCTTCCCACATCACGGCCACATCGAGTCCTATGACAACCGCCTGGATGCAGGCACCGGCAGCATGGTGCTGCGCGCTGAATTTTCGAATGCCGACAACATCCTCACCCCTGGTCTGTTTGCCCGCATTCGCATCCCCATGACGGGCAAATACAAGGCGCTGCTGGTGGATGAAAAAAGCATCCTCACCGATCAGGCGAACAAGTTTGTGCTCGGCATTGATGAGTCCAAAACGCCTGCGCTGTCGGTTTACAAACCCATCGTCATCGGACCCAGCATCGATGGCAAGCGCATCGTGCGCAGCGGTCTGGTGGCGGGGGACAAAGTCATTGTGAACGGTCAGGCGCGTCTGCCGCAGCCCGGCATGCCGGTGCAGCCGACCGAAGCTCCTCCCGCTCCCGCCAAGGAAACAGCGTCCAAGTAATCTTGGAGCGTCATCACTCCCACCCGCTCCCATGAACATTTCCCGTTTCTTCATCACGCGCCCCATTTTCGCGGGCGTGCTGTCGCTGCTCATCTTCATCCTCGGCGCCATCTCGCTGTTCCAACTGCCGATCTCCGAATATCCGGAAGTCGCGCCGCCGACGGTCATTGTCACCGCGACCTATCCCGGCGCGAATCCCAAGACCATTGCTGAAACTGTCGCCTCGCCGCTGGAGCAGACGATCAACGGCATCGAAAACATGCTCTACATGTCATCGCAAAGCACGGCGAATGGCGTGATGACTCTCACGGTCACTTTCAAAATCGGCACAGAACTCGACCTTGCGCAGATGCAGGTGCAAAACCGTGTGGCGCAGGTGCTCCCAAAGCTGCCCGAGGAAGTGCGCCGCTTTGGCGTCACCACCGTAAAGTCATCGCCCAACATGACTCTCGTGGTGCATCTGCTGTCTCCCAACGAGCGCTATGACGAAATCTACCTGCGCAACTACGCCACGCTGAATGTGAAGGACGAACTGAGCCGCCTCGGGGGTGTCGGCCAGGTGAACATCTTCGGTGGCGGCGACTACGCCATGCGCGTGTGGATCGATCCCGACAAGGCGGCCGCACGTGGCCTGACCTCCGGCGACATCGTCAATGCGATCCGCGAGCAAAACATCCAGGTCGCCGCAGGCACCATCGGCCAGCAGCCGACGAAAGATGCCTCGTTCGAACTGACGGTGAATGCCAAGGGCCGCCTCATCAGCGAGGAGGAGTTTGACCAGATCATCGTCAAGATCGGCGAGCATGGCGAAAAACTCCGCCTGCGCGATGTCGCACGCGCCGAGATGGGCTCGGGCGACTACTCCCTGCGCGCCCTGCTCAACAACAAACGTGCCGTCGGCATGGGGGTGTTCCAGCTTCCTGGTGCCAATGCGCTCGCGGTCTCCGAGGCGGTGCGTTCCTGCATGACCGAGTTGAAGAAGAAAATGCCCGAAGGTGTCGATTACGCCATCGCCTACGACCCCACGGTGTTCGTGGAAAAATCCATCGATGCCGTCATTCACACGCTCATCGAAGCCTTGCTCCTCGTCGTCCTCGTCGTCGTGCTCTTCCTGCAAACCTGGCGTGCTTCCATCATCCCGCTGGCCGCCGTGCCGGTCTCACTCGTCGGCACCTTTGCCGTCATGCACGCCCTCGGCTTCTCCATCAACAATCTCTCTCTCTTCGGCCTCGTTCTAGCCATCGGCATCGTGGTGGACGACGCCATCGTGGTCGTCGAAAACGTCGAGCGTAACATCCAAAACGGCCTCAAGCCTCTGGCCGCGACGCAGCTGGCCATGACGGAGGTGACCGGTCCCATTGTCGCCACAGCGCTCGTCTTGTGCGCCGTGTTCATCCCCACAGCCTTCATCAGCGGACTCACCGGCCAGTTCTATAAACAGTTCGCCGTCACCATCGCCATCTCCACGGTCATTTCGGCCATCAACTCGCTCACACTTTCCCCGGCGCTCTCCGCTTTGCTGCTGAAAGGCCATGGCGACAAACGTGACATCCTCACCAAGATCATCGATGGGCTGTTCGGCTGGTTCTTCCGCCCGTTCAATCGCTTCTTCGAGTGGTCCTCGAATGTGTACGTCGGCCTGGTGAAGCGCATCATCCGCTTCAGTGCCATTCGCCATCGCGCACATAATTGTAGTTCCCGCTGAACAGCGCCACGCGCAGGCCCTGAAGCGCGGCGGCGGGAGGAGCATCGGGGCTATCGGTCAGTTCGCTGTCAAACATCGCGACGCCCTTAGCCGCCCCCGCCACGTTTGGCGAGGGCGGCCTTTCAGGTCAGGTAGTCAGGTCAGCCGTTACCAGCCGCGACGTCCGCGATAGCCGCGGTGGTCGCGCCAGCCGCGATTGTCATGATGGCGGTAGTTGTAACCGCGGTAGGCCGGATAGGCGCGATAGTTGTAATAATTCCGGCGATAGACCGGATAGGCCGGATAGTTGTTGTAATAATGCTGCGTGCGATAACGCGGCCGGTAATAGCCGTCATCGTAATACCGGTCGTTGCGATCCGAAGCGATCGCTGCGCCCAAAGCCAGCCCGACAACACCCGCCCCGATGGCAATGGCGGCATCATCGTTGCCGCCGCGTCGATAATGGTCACGCGCCTGTGCGGGCGCTGCACTCACGAAGGCACTTGCGGCAAGAGTGGCGGCAAGGATGCCTTTTTTCAAAAGGTTCATGGCTCGTCTCCTGCTCCGCCCGTTCCTTCGCCGGAACCCCCCGACGCGGGCTGGAGCACATGACGTCACTTTGCACCGCTGCGCTGAACACCCGATGAAACCTTTGTTAAGGTTCGTAACTTTTAAATAGCCGTCAAGTCAGCCGCTTGTCAGTCCGCACTTTCCTCTTCGGCATTCACAGGCGCTGATCCAGTCGCCGCCATCTCGCCCATCGTCACATAATCGAGCTTGCCCGTGCCCAGCACCGGCAGCGCCTCCACCACCCTGATGTCGCGCGGCACCGACAGCTCGGCCACCCCGTTTGCCCGCGCCCATGCCTGCAAGGCACTGGCCTGCGCATCCTTTGCCGTGGTGAACAGCACCAGCTGCTCACCCTTGCGCGCATCGGGCCGGGTCACCACCGCGTTTTCGGCATCGGGCCACACCTTCGCGGCATAGCCTTCCACGGCGGGCAGCGAAATCATCTCGCCGCCGATCTTGGCAAAGCGCTTGGCCCGCCCGCGAATGGTCACAAAGCCCGCATCGTCGATCGTCACGATATCGCCGGTATCGTGCCAGCCCTCGTGCGGCGGCTGCAACACGCCGGGCTCGCTCGCCAGCATATATCCCGCCATCACGTTCGGCCCGCGAATGAACAGGCGGCCGCCCTCAGTAATCCCCGGCACATCGTCCAGCCGCGCCTCGATCGCCGGCAGCAGCCGCCCGACCGTTCCCGCCTGGAAATGCATCGGCGTGTTCACCGCGATCACCGGAGCTGCCTCGGTCGCGCCATAGCCTTCCAGCACGCGCAGCCCGAACTTTTCGGCATAAGTCCGCCGCGTCTCGTCGCGCACCCGCTCCGCCCCTGCAAACACATAACGCAGGCTGTAGAAGTCATAGGAATGCGCCATCCGCGCATAGCCCGAAAGGAACGTGTCGGTGCCGAACAGGATCGTCGCGTTGCAGTCATAAGCGAGCGCGGGCACGATCCGATAATGCAATGGGCTGGGATAAAGCACCGTGCGGATGCCATTGAACAGCGGCAGCAGCGTGCCCCCGGTCAGCCCGAAGCTGTGGAACACCGGCAGCGCATTCAGCACCACATCGGCCGAGTTGAAATCGATCCGCGCGGCCAGCTGCGCGCAATTGGCCAGCAGGTTGCGATGCGTCAGCACCACGCCCTTCGGCACGCCTTCCGATCCGCTGGTGAACAGGATCACCGCCGGCGCATCGGGCGAAATCCGCAAGCGTTCATGCCTTGCGCCTGCTCGGCCCGCACCCAAAGCGGCACGGAGTTTCTCGAACCCGCCAATCGTCGACCCGATGTCCTCCAGAAACACGATCCGCCGGCCATCGCCTTCCAGCGCTGCCACGATCTCGCCCAGCTTGGCCTGCTCCACGAATGCGCGCGATGTCACCACCGTGGCGATTTTCGCCGTCTCGCATGCCGACCGCATGTTGGTCAGGCCCACGGTAAAGTTCAGCATCGCCGGCACGCGGCCTGTCGCCTGCAAGGCAAAGAACGCCGCGATCACTCCATTCACGTTGGGCAGCAACAACCCCACCGCTTCGCCCGGCACGGTGCCTTGCGCCAGCCGCTTGCCCAGCAGCGTGGAGGCGGCCAGCAACCGGTCATAGCTCATCGGCGCGCGCTTGATGTCCTCTACCACCTTGGCCTTGCCGCCATGCAAGTCCCGCGCTTCGGCCAGCCTTGAAAACAGCGTCTGCCCGGTGTCCGACGTATCGAACATCATCGTGCTCATCTCGTCATACAGCCGGCGCCCCGCCACAGCCCGGCGTTCGCGCGCGCTCATTTCGCCCTCGATGGCAAAGCGGCGCGGCGGCAGCACGGTGATGGTGATCTTGGGGAACCAGCGGCGGCGCACTTTGCCCTTCATATAGCTGAAGGGCGAATACTGCGGGCCATCCAGCCGCACCGGGATGATCGGTGCGTCGGCTTTGTCGGCGACCATTCCGGGTCCGTCGAACACCTTCATCAGCGCGCCGGTGCGGGTGATGCGGCCTTCGGGGAAGATCACCAGCGTGCGCCCCTCGCGCACCGCTTTCACCATCGCCTTGGCCGCCATCGGATTGGTCGGATCGACCGGAAACGCGCGGAACAGTTTCAGGAAAGGCCGCACCATCAGGCTTTTGGCGATCAGCGTGTTGATCGCAAATGTAGGCTTGCCGGGCAGGAAAGCACCCAGCAGCAGCCCGTCCAGGAAGCTAACGTGGTTTACCACCACGACGGCCCGCTCGCCCGGCTGCGGCATGTTTTCGATGCCATGCACGTCCACACGATACAGCACGCGCAGCACCAGCCGGATCACCGATTTGAACAGCGTTTCGGGCAACAGCCACACGCTGATCAGCGCAATGGCCAGCGTGGTGAAGCCCAGCACACCGATCAGGCCGGGCACGTTCACGCCAGCAGTCAGCAACAGCGCCACGATCACCACCGCCACCACCGTCACGGCGGCGTTGACGATGTTGTTGGCGGCGATGATCCGCGAACGGTCCTCCGGAGCGCTCGCCACCTGCAGGATCGCATAAAGCGGCACGATGAACATGCCCCCGGCGAACGAGATCACCGCCAGGTCGAACAGAATGCGCCACGATCCCGGCGTCGCCATGAACTGTGCCACCGTTGCATTCGGCGTCACCACCACGAACCCGCTGGTCGAAAGCCACAGGTCGATCAGGCCCAGCGCCAGCACCAGCGCCGATGCGGGCACGTACTTGGCCGAAACTTCCCCCTTCAGCAGCCGGTTCACCGCCAGAGAGCCGAAGGCGATAGTCACCGAAAACACAATCAGGAACAGCGTCGCTACGTCTTGCTGGGCCGACAGGGTATTGCGCACCAGCGGCGCGAATTCCGACATCACCACCGCGCCCGCCGCAAAGAACCAGCTGATCCCCAGGATCGCCAGCCACACGCCGCGCCCGGCGGTCGCGGTGCGCAGGATGTCCACCGTGCCGCGCCACAATCCCCAGTCGATGCGCTGCCCGGCCACGGCGGGCGGGGCGGCAGGAATGGCAAAGCTCATCAACAGACCGACCAGCGCCAGCCCGCAGGCGGCAAGGCCTGCCTCCCACGCCGGGATCAGGCCTGCCAGCAGTTGCCCGCTCAGGATCGCCAGAAACGTACCGGCCTCGATCAATCCGGTGCCGCCCATGATCTCGTCATGGCGCAAATGCTGGGGCATGATCGAATACTTGACCGGGCCAAACAGGGTGGAATGCACGCCCATCAGGAACAGGCAGCCCATCAGCACCGGGATCGATCCCATCCAGAACCCGCCCAGCGCCAGCACCATGATCGCCAGTTCCGCGCCCTTCACCCAACGGATCAGCCGCGCCTTGTCGATCTGGTCGGCCAGTTGCCCGGCAAATGCGGACAGCAGGAAGTAGGGCAGGATGAACAAGCCCG
This sequence comes from Novosphingobium sp., assembly GCA_027311705.1. Lineage (GTDB taxonomy): Bacteria > Pseudomonadota > Alphaproteobacteria > Sphingomonadales > Sphingomonadaceae > Novosphingobium. Next base: position 9,211 of record DAICYJ010000009.1, read on the forward strand.
TCGCCACCGCCGCCAGCATCTCGCCATCCTGCGGCCGGCTGGCCAGAATTCCGAAGTTGGCGAGAAACAGCATCGCATATTTCAGCAACACATCGTTGAAAGCGCCCAGAAACTGGACGACGAACAACGGGCCGAACCGGCGTTTTGCAAGCAATGACAAGTCTGGCGCTGACATGATTCTGGTCCCTTGTTCGTTGCGGAGATACCGTGGCGGGCTTGTTTTAGGGTTAACTCAATCATCACTCGGCGGCAGGGTTTGGCACAACCAACCCTCCTCCCGCTTGCGAGTGGGGTTAGGGTGGGCAACCCTTCGCCGCGTCAGCATGTTAAAGGCAAAATAATCACCGTTCAATTAAAAACTGAACAACGATCAATTAAATTTGCCGCTGCGCGTCGCAGAATTGTTGCAATCGATTGTTGTAACCCGTCCCGTGCTATGCCATGAAGCGCGAAAGGGCCGGGATTTGAGCCTTTGGGAGAGCGTCGATGGCTTCAGTGCGGCCCCACCTGTCTTTACCGCGCCTGATGGAGATGAATCTCGGCTTTCTCGGCCTGCAATTCAGTTTCGGGCTGCAGCAGGGCAACATGGGGCCAATCTACAGCTACCTCGGCGCCGACGAATCGCAGCTTCCGCTGCTCAGCCTCGCCGGCCCCATCACCGGCTTGATCGTCCAGCCAATCATCGGCGCCCTCAGCGACCGGACAGACAGCCGCCTCGGCCGCCGCACGCCCTATTTCCTCATCGGCGCGGTGCTCTGCGCCATCGGCTTGTTCTTCATGCCGCTGTCTTCCTCGATCCTCATGGCCGTCTCGCTCCTGTGGGTGCTCGATGCAGGCAACAACATCACGATGGAGCCCTACCGCGCCTACGTTTCCGACCGGCTGAATCCTGATCAAAGACAGGCCGGGTTCCTCTCGCAAAGCGCCTTCACCGGCCTTGCCCAGATGCTGGCCTTCCTCACCCCGTCGCTGCTCGTCGCCTTCGGCATGAACCAGGATTGGGTGGACGAGCACAACATTCCCTACACCGTCCGCATCGTCTTCACGGTCGGCGCGGTTCTCTCGCTGTCTACGATCCTGTGGTCAGTGATCCGCGTGCCCGAACTCCCGCTGACGCCTGAGGAAAAGGCGCACATCGCCGCCCAGCCGAAAGGCGTGGCGGCCACCTTCACCGAAATCGGCTCCGCCATCCGCGACATGCCAATTGCGATGCGCAAGCTCGGACTGATGAGCCTGTTCCAATGGTTCGGAATGTCGGGCTACTGGACCTATGCCGTCTATTCCTTCAGCCGCACGGTCTACAACACGTCCGACGTCAACAGTTCCGCTTTCCACTCGGCCGTCCTCACCAACGGCGAAGTCGCCGCCTTCTACAACGCTGTCGCCTTCGTCACCGCCTTCGCGATGGTGCCACTGGTCCGCCGCATCGGACCCGGACCGCTCCACGCGCTTTGCCTCGCCGCCGGCGGCGTCGGCATGATGCTGCTGCCGCACATTTCGGACAAGGCACTCCTCTTCGTGCCCGCGATCGGGGTCGGGCTTGCGTGGGGTTCCATCATGGGCAACCCCTATGCCATCCTGACCAACTCCATCCCTCCGGCCCGGACCGGGGTCTACATGGGCATCTTCAACATGATGATCGTGATTCCCATGCTGTTCTTCGCCATAATCATGTCCAGCCTCGATCTAGGTGTCGTTAAGGTCGGTTTAGGTGCGTACAAGAATTTGCTCGGAAATGACCCCCGCAACATGCTCACTCTGTGCGGTGCGTGCCTGATTGTTGCAGCGTTTTCAGTGATGTGGGTCCGCGAAGGCCGCGTTGGACATGCCCGTCTCGAGCCGGTTGCCGCGTGATGACCCAATTCGCTTTCCTCCATACGTCAGCAGCCAGCCTGATCCTTGAACTGCGCGACGGCGAGGCCCCGGCATGGCGCCACTTTGGCGCCCTTGCGTCTGTCGAGGACTTGCCAAAACTGGCGGAGACCCGCGGCCCTGCGTCGTTTTCATTCGATCAGGACGTGCCATTGGCGCTGGTTCCAACCGCAGGTTTGGGCTGGTTCGGCCCAACCTCAGTGGCCGCTCGCAGAAACGGGCGCAACCTACTGATTTCATGGACTTCCAGCGAAGTCGAGAAGACCGAAAACACCCTTACGATCCGTCTGGCCGATGAGTTTTCCGGCGTTGCGTTGGAGCAGACGATCACTGCCAATGCGGCATTCCATTTTGCCACAAAAATCAGCAACTTGGGAACGGAACCTCTCACGCTGGATCGCCTTTGCAGCGTCGTCCTGCCGCTGCCGTCAAGCAGCGAAAAACTCCTGTCATGGCGAGGTCGTCACAACGCCGAACTCTTTGAATGCCTTGAACAAATGCCGCAGCACACGTGGCAACGCGAGACCCGACGCGGCATTTCGGGCCACGGCGGGGCACCCGGCGTTTTCATCCTGGGGCAGGGCGCACAATCCTGCACCGGCCCGGTCCACGGCGTCCAACTTTGCTGGTCTGGCGACAGCCGCATCGCGGTCGAGCGCGACGACGAAGGGTGCTGGGTCCTCACCGCCGAAGCCGTCCTCATAGCCGGCGAAGTCACTGTAATGGCGGGAGAAAGCTGGAGTGCACCCGATGCCCTCGCAGCGTGTTCCAGCGCCGGCCGCAACGGCGCGAGCACTGCTTTCCACGCCGCAACGCGCGCCATCCTGCAATGGCCCGGCGGCCGTCGCTCGCCCCGCAAAGTGCATTTAAACAGCTGGGAAGCCTGCTATTTCGATCACGACGCCGATCGCATCGCCGCTCTGGCCGAGAGCGCCGCTGCCATTGGCATCGAACGCTTCGTTCTCGACGACGGCTGGTTCCGCGGCCGCAACGACGACACCGCCGGGCTGGGTGACTGGACCACCGATCCGCTGAAGTATCCCGAAGGTCTCGGACCACTGGCAAACCGCATCACCGCGCTCGGCATGGAGTTCGGGCTGTGGGTCGAACCGGAAATGATCAATCCGAACAGCGACTTGTATCGGGCTCATCCAGACTGGGCGCTATCCGCTCCGGGCCGCCCGCGCCCGACTGCACGCAACCAGCTGGTGCTCGATATGCGCCGGGCCGATGTGCGCGACTACTTGTTCGGCTGCATCGACGCGCTGCTTCGCGACTTGCCCATCGGCTACCTCAAATGGGACCACAACCGCGATCTCGCGCCGGCGGGCGGGGCAGCGCAAGTGCTTGGAACCTATGACCTAATGCGCCGCATCCGCGCCGCGCATCCCATGGTGGAGATCGAGGCTTGCGCCGGCGGCGGTGGCCGCAGCGATGCGGGCTTTGCCCCCTATGTCCACCGGTACTGGGCCAGCGACAACATCGACGCGGTCAGCCGGATCGACATCCAGCGCGGCTTCCTCGCCTTCCTGCCGCCCGAGGTGATGGGCTGCCACGTCGGTGCCAGCCCGGCCCACGCCACGGACCGCAGCCAGTCGCTGGCGTTCCGCGCAGCGGTGGCGATGCCCGGCCATTTCGGTGTCGAGATGGACCCCCGGGCCTTGACCGATCCAGAGCGCGTTGAACTGGCCGACTGGATCGCTTTTCACAAGGATTGGCGGGACTTGCTCCATGGCGGGCAAGTCTGGATTGGTGAGGGGGCTGACGGTTTGCGCTGGCATGCGCAGGGTCGCGCGGACAGTTTCCTCCTGTTCGCCATGCGCGCCGCGCCGCCGCTCGACCGTCGCCCGCAGCCGCTGCCGCTGCCTTTTCTGGCGGATGCCGGGCGCTGCAGTGTGCGTCTCCTGCGCCTCGCCGCAAGTGACCATGGGCATGGCGCCGCGACCACGGAATTGGCCCGTGCCATGGCGCAGGATAGCGTCGCAATGTCCGGTGCCTGGCTGGCCGCCAATGGCTTGCCGCTGCCGCCGATGAAGGCGGAAAGCGTCGCCATCTTCCACGTCGAGGTGGCGGCATGAGCGTGAACGACACGCCCCATCGCCGGCTCAATTTGCTGACCGGCGAATGGCTTCTCGTCTCTCCCCACCGCGCCAAACGGCCCTGGCAGGGTGAGACCGCGCCTGCCGAGCGGGCGGTGCCGGCCAGCCACGATCCGGGCTGCCACTTGTGCCCCGGCAACATGCGCGCAACGGGCGAGGCCAATCCCGACTATGAGGGCACGTTTGTGTTTGCGAACGATTTCGCGGCGTTGCTGCCCGAAGCCGATGTGCCGGCGCAGCACGATCTGTTCCAAGCCATGCCTGCGCGCGGCGAGGCGCGGGTAATCTGCTTCGCGCCCGACCATGGCACGACCATGGCGCGGATGGAGCCCGACGCCATCGCCCAAGTCGTCGATTGCTGGTGCGCCCAATCTGCGGAACTGGGCGGACGCTGGGCCCATGTGCAACTGTTTGAAAACAAGGGCGCGATGATGGGCGCATCGAGCCCGCATCCGCATGGTCAGGTGTGGGCGAGCGACTTCGTGCCCGAACTGGTGGCACGCGAGGATGCCCGCCAGCGCGCCTTTGCCGATGCCCGGGGGGAAGTGCTGCTCGACGCCGTGGCCGACGCGGAAATCGCGGCCGGCGAACGGATGATCGAAGCCAATGCCCACTGGCTGGCCGTGGTGCCCTACTGGGCGGCGTGGCCGTTCGAAACGCTGCTGATTGCGCGCGATCCTGTCGCGCGGCTGGAGGATCTGGATGTGGCCGCGCGCGCCGCACTGGCCGACATCCTGCCTCGCCTGCTGCAGCGGTATGATGGGCTGTTTGATTGCGACTTCCCTTATTCGATGGGTTGGCACGGCGCCCCTCATGAATTGGGCAAGGATACCGAGCATTGGCGGCTCCACGCCCATTTCCTGCCGCCTCTGTTACGCTCAGCCACAGTGCGCAAGCATATGGTCGGCTTTGAACTGCTGGCCGAAACGCAACGCGACCTGACGCCCGAAAGCGCGGCGGAGCGGTTGCGCGCAGTGGTGGTGAAATGACCCCCCAAGCCAAGGCCGCCAGCGGCTTCGAAGCCGCATTCGGCTGCGCACCCGATGGCGTGATGTTCGCGCCGGGCCGGGTGAACCTGATTGGTGAGCACGTCGATTACAACGGCGGGCTGGTTCTGCCGATGCCGATTTCGGTGGGCACCGCGGCTGCTTGGCGCGCGCGCGATGATGGCCGGATCAATGCCGTGGCGCTTGATTATGATAAGATTGACGCTTTCGATCTGGCAGCGCCGGTCCCGCTCGGCGAAATCGACTGGCGCGCCTATTTGCGCGGAATGACATCCTGCATGGCGGACCGGGGCCTGCCTGCGGGTGGGGCGGATATCGCGGTTTGCGGATCAATCCCGCGCGGGGCCGGGCTGTCGTCGTCGGCATCGTTCTGCATCGCGGTCGGCCGGGCGCTTGTGGCTGCAGGCGGAGCGGCAGCGGCCGATCCGCGCACGCTTTCACTGGCCGCGCAGGACGCGGAACATCGCTGGGCCGGTGTGAAGTGCGGGATCATGGACCAGCTTTCGATTGCTGCCGGCGTACCCGGCAGCGCGGTGCTGATCGATTGTCGTTCGCTTGAAACGCAGGTTGTGGCGCTGCCACCGGAATGGTCGGTTATGATTGTACAGTCTGGCGTTTCGCGCGGACTGGTGGACGGGCAATACAACCAGCGCCGCGCCGGTTGCGAGATCGCAGCCAAGGCACTGGGCGTCGAAACTTTGCGCGATGCCACGCTGGAGCAGGTGGCCGCCGCGCCGCTTGATCCTGTGGTACGGCAGCGAGCGCGGCACGTAGTCACCGAAATTGCACGGACATCGGCCGCCGTCTCGGCCATCGCGGCGCACGATATCGAGGCACTGGGCAGCATCTTTGCGCAAAGCCACGCTTCGATGCGCGACGATTTCGCAATTACGGTGCCTGATATCGACCGGTTGGTTGCGCTGCTTCATGACGCAATCGGACCATTTGGCGGTGCGCGGATGACCGGCGGCGGATTTGGCGGCGCGGTCGTCGCGGTGCTGGAAACCGATGCCGTTCCATACGTTACTGCCGCGATTACCCGATCTTATCGCACACCCGCGGGGGTACCGCCTTCGATCATGTTCGAACGCTGCGCCGGTTGATTCAGCTTTTCTGGAAATGAGATTCATGTCTTTCGATAACTTCCGCCCCGTTAGGCAATCGTTTGTAGCATCGGGCGTAAGCCAGTGGCGACCACACGGGTATGCAAATCTGTCCAATGTCCCGTTGGTTGCCGCCGCCGACGTTGTATCGCTCGTCCCCGGCCTGGACTTGTGGGACAACTGGCCATTGGCCCACGAAGACGGACGCACAGTCGTGCATGGCGGGCGCTCATGGTGGTTCATGCTGTCGGCCCCGCCGTTTGCCGATCCGGCCCTGCGCCATAATGTCGCACGCATCCGGCTGTTGTCCCTGGGCGACGATGGCTGGCGGGATCACGGTAATGCTCTGCCGGACGGGCTTAACCCCGGCGTGTGCGAGTGGGCTGGTTGTGCAGTGCTGATGGACGACGGCGTTTCGGTCACGCTGTTTTATACAGTAAGCGGGCGGAGCGGCGGGCCCTCCTCGTTCGAGCAGCGCCTGTTCGCGTGCCACGGCACGTTGGGCGATGATGGCCCCGCGGAGTGGCAGGCCCCGGTGCAAATCGTCGCCGCAGATGGCGTGCGCTATGTGCTCGATCGGCAGGAAAATGTCGTGCCCGACCCCGGCATGATCAAGGCGTTTCGCGATCCTGCATGGTTCCGAGATCCACAGACCGGCGAGCGCCATATGCTGTTCACAGGCAGCGCAGCATGGACGAAAGCACGCCACAATGGGGTGATCGGCGTTGCGACTCTGGTTGAAAAGAAATGGATCCTGGGCGATCCAATGCTTGAGGCCATCGGCGTGAATAACGAACTGGAGCGGCCGAACGCGCATTTTCGCGATGGGCGCTATTACGTGTTCTGGTCCACTCAAAAACACACGTTCGGCCCGGAAGCGTCAGCCGGCCCGAATGGCCTTTATGGCGTGGTCGCCGATAGCTTCGATGGCCCTTGGCGACCGATCAACGGCTGTGGCCTCGTCGCGGCCAATCCGGATGAGGAGCCAACGCAGACCTACAGCTGGTGGGTGACGGGTGAAGGCGATGTGTGGAGCTTCGTCGACTACTGGGGCATGGAAGGCCGCACGCTGGCCGAACATCCCGAACTTGTGCGCCAGCAATTCGGTGGCACCGCCGCACCCGTGTTCCGGCTGAAATTTGATGGCGATAGCGTGACGGTTGCTAACTGATCAGGCGCTTTCGCGAACGATCAGGGTCGGAGGCAAGACGGTGGAAGGCGTTTCCCTGCCGGCGATGCGTTCCATCAGGGCGGCAACCATCGCCTTGGCGCCGCCGGCGATATCCTGCCGCACGGTGGTCAACCCCGGCATCGTTTGGCTGGCGATCGGAAGATCATCGAAGCCGACCACGGCCACCTGCCCGGGGACGCTGATGCCGCGCTTGTGCAGGGCGCTCAGCGTGTTGACCGCAATCATATCGGACGCGGCGACCACGCCATCGATGTCCAGCCCGGCCTGATCGAGATGGCGCGCGACTTCGTCGGCCATTTCGTCGTTGGAAAGGTGGGTGGGAAACACCCGCAGGCTCACGCCGGGGGCGGCGTCTACTGCTTCATTCGCGCCCGCCAGACGGTCGGCAATTTCGGGGGCGTGGGTATCGCCGAAGAAGGCAAGCCGGCTCTTGCCCTGGGCAATCAGGCGCGCGGCGGATAGCTTTCCACCGGCGCGGTTGTCTGTACCCACGGTGCAATGGCGGTGATGGGGGCGGTGGCTGCCCCAGACCACCAGAGGAAGATAACGGCTGGCGACGGATTCAATCACGTCGATCTGGTCGGACTGGCCGATCAGCAATGCGCCATCGAGCATGCCTGAATCCACAATGCGGTCGAGCCATTCACCGTCTCCGGGGATGACGCGCGAGAGCATCAGATCGTGGCCGCTTTCAGTCAATTCATCGGCAAGGTAGCCGAACAGGGTCATGAAGAACGGGTCGGAAATGTGCTGACGACGTTCGTGACCGAGCGGGATGACCACGCCAATCACCCCGGTCTGCTGCACGCGCAGGCGGCGCGCCATCTGGTTGGGGCGAAAGCCGTGCTCACGCGCGATGCCCTGAATGCGGTCACGCGTTTCCACGTTGACGAGCGACTTTCCGGCCAGCGCGCGCGAGACAGTTCCTGCGGAGACTCCCGCCATTTTTGCCAATTCGGCGATGTTGCGAATCCGCGGGCGCGGCGCTTCGGCGGGGGGAGGGCTGTCCCGGTCAATCGTCATGACTATCGTTTGTATCGCCCCCGACTCCTAATGCAAGCGGCGCATCCCGTTGTGGCAACGATGCGATTTGGCCACACTAATCGTGTTTCATCAACGGGCATGCAATCAATTGCAATTGCTGTTGCAAACGATTGCAGTCGAGCGTAAACGACTTTCCTGTTCGATTCTTGCAAATCATGCGAGAACGTAGAGGGGGAGTTTCGATGAAGCCGTCAGCATTCCACACCTGTGTGTCCGCCATCGCTTTGGCCGGCGCATTTCTTGCCGTGCCTGCAATCGCGCAGGAAGCTGCCGCCGGTGCAATGGACGCCGCGGAAGCGGGCGAGCCTTCCAGCCTTGACCAGATCGTCGTTACCGCATCGGGCCGTGACAAGACCCAGTTGAACAGCTCGGTGTCGGTCACCAGCGTATCCGCGCAGATGATCCAGGATTTCAAGCCCAGCTCGGAAGCTGAAATCTTCCGCATGATTCCGGGCATCCAGGTTGCCGGCACATCTGGACCCGGCGGTAACTCGAATATTGCGGTTCGAGGCCTTCCGGTCGCCACCGGTGGTTCGCCGTTCGTTCAGATCCAGGAAGATGGTCTGCCGGTCGTGCTGTTTGGCGATATCCAGTTCGGCAACAACGATTACTGGACCCACTTCGACGCGACCGTGGCCAATGTCGAAGGCGTGCGCGGCGGTGCCGCAGCCACCTTCGCCTCGCAGGCCCCCGGTGCGGTCATCAACTATATCAGCAAGACCGGCGCGGTCGAGGGCGGCTATGTCCAGCTGAGCAAGGGCATCAATTTCGACGAGAACAAGGTCGATTTCGTTTACGGCAGCCGCATCAACGACAGCACCCATTACAACATCGGCGGCTACTTCAAGGTGGGTCGTGGCCCGCTCCACGCCGGCTTCAACGTCAGCGACAGCATCCAGATCAAGGGCAACATCACCAAGGAATTCGCCGAAGGACGCGGATATTTCCGCCTGCTGTTCAAGTATGCCGATACCAAGGAACCGAACTACACCGGCGCGCCCGCGCTGGCTTCGATCACCGGCGGTAAGGTGAGCAACATCCAGCCTTTCCCTGGCTTCGATGGCCGCGATGGCTCGAACTATTCGATCTACAATCAGGCCTACCCGATCGTGAACCGGAACGGCGACCTCGAAACAGTCAACATGGGCGGGATCCAGACCAAGGCCAAGTCGATCGGCGGCCAGTTCCACTATGAATTCTCGGACGCGATCACCGTGGACAACAACATGCGCTGGTCGGATATGAGCGGCAGCTTCACGTCGCCGTTCAGCAGCATCGGCCTGGCCAGCAATGTCATCGGCACCGACCTGACGCTCAACGGCACGCCGTATGCCACCGTAGCGCAGATTCGTTACACCAATGGTCCGAAGGCCGGGCAGGTGTTCACTGGCAAGTATGTCGATTCCGGCGTGAACATCCGCACCAACATGCGCGACATGGGCAGCTTCGTGAACGATCTGGCGATCACCGCCAAGCACGACATCGGTTTCGGCAAGCTGACCGCCCGCGCTGGTGTGTTCTATATGAACCAGAAGATTGCGACCGACTGGCACCTCGACAATTCGCTGCGCGAACTGACCGGCCATAACCCGGCCCAGCTCGACCTGTATGATGCAGCCGGCAACAAGCTGACGCAGGGCGGCATCTCGTCGTACAACGGCGCATGGGGCAACCGCGATTACGACCTGTCGTATTCGGACACCGCTCCTTCGTTGTCGCTCGATCTCGATAGTGATCACTTCCAGGTCGACGGCAGCGTGCGGTTTGACAACCTGAAGGCTTCGGGCTGGACGCAGGGCGGCGGTGCGCAGTTCTTCACCAACAACGCCGGCGTCAACATTCCCACTGCCACCACCAACGGCGCGCAGGAACAGCTGGATTATTCGCGCAGCTACACCTCGTACACCGTGGGCGCGCTGTGGAAGGTGAACAAGGATACCTCGCTGTTCATCCGCGGATCGCGCGGTGGCCGATTCAACGCCGATCGCCAGACGCTAAGCGGCAAGATCAGGTCTGACGGCAAGCTGTGCAACGCGTCCGACATCGGCGTGGCCGGCACCGGCTGCACCACCGATGGCGTTACCCCGGCGGTCGATTTCGTGAAGCAGTACGAAATCGGCGTGAAGAACCGCGGTGACTTGATCGGCGGACGTTACTCGGTGGCGATCACGCTGCTGAGCGCCAACTTCAAGCAAAGCAACTTCGAACCGACCCAGACGGCACAGTGCCCGGCGGGCAATTGCATCATCGATTCGAAGTACAAGTCTAAGGGCGTCGAATTTTTCGGCACCTATCAGAACGGCGGGTTCTCGCTCGTCGGAAACGCGACCTACACCAAAGCCAAGCGGGCTGCGGCCGGCACCGATACGTATGGTCGTGCTCCGGGGCTGCCTGATCTGACCTATACCGTTTCCGCCAATTACGATTTCAAGATCGTGGCGGTTGGCCTGAACGTATCCGGCCAGAGCAGCGCCTTTGACGGGGGGTCGCTGGTCTATCCCGGCGGCGCGCTTGTCGGCGGTACGCTGCGCTTCACTCCGGTCGAAAACCTCGAACTGGGCGTGCAGGCGTACAACCTGTTCAACCGGCTCGATCTGCGCGGCAACGGCGGCATTGGCGATGGATCGGTAACCCCGGCTGTCATCAGCGGCGCTCCCGCGTTGGGCCGCACGTTCACCGGTTCGATCCGCTACAACTTCTGATAACGCGATGAAGCATAGCTTCTGAACCTTGAAAGCGGGCCGGACCAGATCCGGCCCGCTTTTTCGTATCGCAGCCCCTGCCAACTCGATAATCAGAAAATCCATGGACCACTCCGATCGCAAGATCCGCTCAATCCTCGTCGTTGGCGGCGGCACCGCCGGCTGGATGACGGCGGCTGCGCTGGCGCAAGCGCTGAAACAGGGCTGTCAGATCACGCTCGTCGAATCCGAGGAAATCGGCACCGTCGGCGTGGGCGAGGCGACCATTCCGCCGATCCACATCTTCAACCAGACACTGGGCATCGACGAAGCGGCGTTTCTGAAGGCGACCAAGGGCACGTTCAAGCTCGGCATTGAATTCGTCGACTGGGCCAAGCTGGGCAACCGCTATTTCCACCCGTTCGGCCCGCACGGTCGCAACTTCGACATGGTGAGCTTGCACCAATACTGGCTGCGCGCGCGCGAAGCGGGCGATACCGCGCCGCTCGACGATCATTCGATGGCCTGGGCGATGGCCAAGGAAGGTCGCTTCGCCAAGCCGGCGAGCGACCAGCGCAATGTGATGTCCACGTTCGATTATGCCTATCACTTCGATGCCGGCCTCTATGCGCGGTTCCTGCGTGACTATGCCGAAAAGCGCGGTGTAACCCGCGTGGAAGGCAAGATCGCGGATGTGCGCCTCAATGCTGAAAGCGGCCTTGTAGAGGGCGTGACGCTTGAGGATGGCCCACAGCTCGAAGCCGACCTGTTCATAGATTGCTCCGGCTTTCGCGGGCTGCTGATCGAAGGCGCGTTGAAAGCGGGTTACGAGGACTGGACCCACTGGCTGCCCTGCGACCGGGCGATGGCGATGCCCTGCGCCAATGCGTCGCCGCTCACGCCTTACACCCGCTCAACCGCGCGCGAAGCGGGTTGGCAATGGCGCATCCCGCTGCAGCACCGCATGGGCAACGGCTACGTCTATTCCAGCCAGTTCCTTTCCGACGATGCAGCGGCACACACACTGGCAGACAACCTTGACGGCGAGGCGCTGGGCGATCCGCGCCCATTGCGTTTCGTCACCGGCCGCCGCAAAAGCTTCTGGATCAAGAATGTCGTCGCCATCGGCCTTTCCAGTGGGTTCATGGAACCGCTGGAATCGACCTCTATTCATCTCATTCAGGCGGGAATTTCCAAACTGCTGGCGCTGTTCCCCGATCGCACGTTCGATCCGCTGGTGATCGAGGAATACAACCGCATTGCCGTCAGCGAATTCGAACGCATCCGCGACTTCCTGATCCTCCATTACAAGCTGACCGAGCGGGACGATTCCCCGCTGTGGCGGTATTGCGCAAGCATGGGCATTCCGGACACGTTGCAGACCAAGATTGAGCACTTCCGCCGCTATGGCCGGTTGGTACAGCGCGATGCTGATCTGTTCGGCCCGCCCAGTTGGCTGGCTGTCCACGTCGGGCAGTTTAATATTCCGCAAGCCACCGATCCGCTGGCCGATTATCGCGGTGTCGACGGGCGGGAATGGCTGGCCAAACTGCGCGGGGCCATGCATGCCGCCGCAGTAAGTCTGCCCCGGCACGAGGATGCCATTGTCGCGGCGTGCGTAGGTCGTGCCTGACAAGGCGATCGAGGCCGCTGGCTGGCTGCGCCGTGCCGTTGATGCGCGAGAGGCGCAGCATATGGACGAGGCGTTGACCGCAGTGCGCCAAGCCGCGATGTTCGCGCCGAACGATCCCAACGTAGCGCTGGGATTGGCGCAAGTGAGTTTCGAGGCCGGGCTTGACGCCGCGCACCTGTTTGCAAATGCAGCCTCACTTTCGCCGGATCGCCTCGATATTCAGCGTGGGCGGGCGATTGCACTGGCAGCCGAAGGCGCGCCCGATGCCGCATGCGCGCTGCTCGATCAATTGCTGCGCAGCAATCCAGGATGGATCGACGGCCATCGCGTCTTGTGCGGATTGCGCACCACGGCGGGTGAGGCGGATTTCGCGGGCAGTTTTGCGGAGGCGGTGGCAACCCATCCTGACGAGCTCGGCCTGCGCATCGCGTGGTTTCATGCGCTGGCGGCGGCGCGGCAATGGGAGGCGGCGCGCGCCGTTTTGGCCCACGCCGGGGATAGCCGGGCAGCGCTTCTGGGCAAGCTGTTCCTCGCCAGCGAAAGCGGTGAGGCCGCCGCCGATCCCGCGTTGTTCGATGGGGTTGGGCATCTCGACGATGTGGGGCTCGACCTTGCGCGGGTCCGCCATTTCCTGCGCGGCGGGCAGGTGGAGCGCGCGCGCGATGTTTGCCAGCGCCATCGGGGCAAGCCGACCATGCGGCCATTTTGGTCGTACCTTTCACTCGCATGGCGCCTGTTGCACGATGCACGGGCCGACTGGCTCGACGGCGGGATGGACCATGTGCGCACCTTCGATCTCAATTTTGCGCCAGAGGATTTGGCGGAATTGGCGACCAAACTGCGTTCGCTGCACACGATGCAGGCCCCTTGGCACGAACAATCCGTGCGCGGCGGCACGCAGACCGAACGGCCCCTGCTGTTGCGGATCGACCCGGTAATCACCAAGGCACGTGCGCGGATCGAGGCGGCGGTGCGCGATTACATCGCGGCGATGCGTCATCCCGATGAGTTACATCCGCTGCTCGCCCAACCGCGCCACGATTTCCGCTTTTCCGGAAGCTGGTCCGTCCGTTTGCGCCCCGGCGGCTACCATTCGGTGCACACTCACCCGATGGGCTGGATCAGTTCTGCGCTGTACGTTGCGGTGCCCGATGCCGCCGATCTGGGCCCGCCGCCCGCCGGGCACTTGCAGTTTGGCATGCCGCCACCCGAACTGGGCCTGCCGCTCGATGCTTATGGCTCGGTCGAGCCGGTGCCGGGGCGGTTGGCGCTGTTTCCTTCTACGATGTGGCACGGCACCGCGCCGTTCACCGATGGCGAGCGGCTGACCATTGCCTTCGATATCGTGCCTGTCCCTCCCACTCCAGGCCAATCATGATGCGCCCCCGCTACCACTTTGCCGCCGCCGCCAACTGGCTGAGCGATCCCAACGGCCTCGTCCACGATGCGGGCGAATGGCACATGGCGTATCAATACAATCCGCAAGGCGAGGACTGGGGACACATGGCGTGGGGCCATGCTGTTAGCCGCGATCTGGTGCAATGGGAGGAATTGCCGCCGGCGCTGGTCGAAGAAGACGGAACTATGATCTTCTCCGGTTCGTCGGTATTCGACCATAAAAACAGCGCCGGCTTTGGCATAAACGCCATGGTGGCAATCTACACGGGTGCGCGCAGCGAACCGCCGCATCAGTTCCAGTGCCTCGCCGCCAGCACTGACAACGGGCGGACGTGGGCGAAGTATGCCGGAAATCCCGTGCTAGATCGCAGGATGGCGGACTTTCGCGACCCCAATGTGTTCTGGCACGCGGTCAGCCAACAGTGGATCATGGTGGTAGTGCTATCGGCGGAAAACCGCGCTGTGATCTATGGCTCGCTTGATCTCAAAACGTGGGAAGAACTGTCCGAGATCCCCACGCTCGCCGCGCCGGGGCATTTGTGGGAATGCCCGCTGCTGATCGAACTGCCGGTGGAAGGCAGCGCGGATCGCCGCTGGCTGTTCAAGGTGGACGTACTGTCCGGCGCGCCGGGATCGGGCGCACTTTACGTCACGGGCATTTTCGATGGTCGCGCTTTCAAGGCGGACGGGCCGTGGCACGTCGCTGATATGGGATCGGATTTCTACGCCGCGATCGCTTGGCACGAACCGCGCGACGCGCAAGGCCGGCCCTGCTGGATCGGCTGGATGGGCAACCATGCCTATCAGGCTAAACTTCCGAGGCAGGGCTGGCGCGGGGCGATGAGCCTACCGCGCCGCATGGCATTGCGTCGTGACGGCGACTGCTTGCGGCTCGTGCAGGCGGTGGAGCCTGCGGTTGAGGCGCTGTTCGGGTCAGCCGCGCCACAGACCCTGACACTTGTCGAGAAACCGCTTGTACCGGCGTCGCGGATGGTTCCGGATGCGGTGGCCAAATCATGGACCATTGAAATTGGCGCGCCCTGCGGTCGCCATCTGATGATCTCGCGCGATGGGGGCAGCGTGCGGGTGCAGCGGAAAGATCCGTTCACTCCGGACCTCGATATGGTGCGTGAGGCTCCACTTCCAGCCGGGGCTGACCTGACCATCTGGCTCGATCACGGGAGCATAGAACTGCTGGGCGATTTCGGACGCATGGCGTTGACCATGCAACACCGGTTGGACGACGCGGAATGGACGGTGCGAGCGGATCGACCGCTGGCAGTGCAGCTTTCGAAGCTGGCCTAAAGCGCCTGCTGCGCCAGCGCGATGGCGCCGGTGATGCCGGCGTCGTCCCCAAGGCCGGGCGTAACGATGTAGGTTTCGAGGCCTTCGTCGAGCCTTGGATGGCGCACATAGCCGTTGAGCTTGGCGGCAGTCTGATGGCGCACCGCTTCGATCAGGCCGGGGGCCTTCATCACGCCACCGCCGAAAATCAGCCGATCGGGCATGTGCAGCAGCACCAGCGACGAGGCGAGGTGCGCGATGTAATCCGCGATCAGCGCCACCGCGCCTGGCTCGTCGGCCAGTTGGTCAAGGCTGCGGCCCCAGCGCCGTTCGATGGCGGGGCCGGAGGCAAGGCCTTCCAGGCAATCGCCGTGATATGGGCAGGTGCCGCCGAAAGGGTCGGCGGCATGGTTGTGCGGTGGCAGGATGTGCCCGCTTTCGTAATGTGAAAAGCCCATCAGCGAGCGCCCGTCGCGCACCACGCCCGTGCCGATGCCGGTGCCGATGGTGGTATAGGCGAGGGTGGTGCAGCCTCGTCCGGCGCCTTTGCGCCATTCGCCGATGGCCGCGCCGTTCACATCGGTATCGACCACGATGGGTGCGCCGAACTGGCCCAGCACACTGTGAAAGCGCGCGCCCGACCAGCCTGGCTTGGGCGTGGTGGTAAATGTGCCATACGCGGACGAGGCCGGGTCGATATCGATAGGGCCAAAGCTCGCCACACCAAATGCCGTGACGGGGCCGTGGGCGCGTATGGCTTCGCGGAAAAAGTCCTCGATGGCGGGAAAACATTCGGCGGGCGTCCGCGTCGGCACGCGCGATCGTGCGAGAATTTCGCCTTCACGGGTGGCGAGGGCG
>DAICYJ010000046.1 GCA_027311705.1 Novosphingobium sp.
GCAGCATCTGGAACATCATCATGAAGTCGACAAGCGAGCCGACATATACATCCGCCGCGCTGAAGCGGTCACCCGCGATGAACGCCTTGCCGGCGACCGCTGTCTCAAGCGCATCGACGGCAAGGTCGAAATTGCCGTAGCCGAACATGCGCTGCTTGTCGGCGTCGGGTTCCCATCCGGCCGAGCGGTTGCTGAACGCCGATTCCATCGGCCCGGCGGCAAAGAACATCCAGCGGTAGTAATCCGCCAATTCGTCCTCGTGCGGGGCCAGATCGACCGCTGGGCTCACCGCCGCCAGATAGGCGCAGATCGCCGCGCATTCGGTCACCACCCTGTCGCCACCGGGCGCATGGTGAATGATGGTCGGCACCTTGGCCATCGGGTTCGCCGCCACGAAATCGGCGGGCTTGTCGGCCCAATCGACCAGCACCTGTTCGTAATCGGCACCCGCCTCGTGCAGCGCCCAGCGCGCAATCTGCCCGCGCGACATCGGATTGGTGTAAAAGGTAAACTCCGCCACGATCATTCTCCCTTTGGACCGACGACGCCGAACACGGCGCCCTGGGGGTCCGATGCGACCACGACCCAGTCTTCGCCGGGCACTTCATGCGGGCCGGACAGCACCGTTCCGCCGCTTGCTTCGATGGCCACCTTGGCGGCCATCGTCGAAGGCACCCCGAAATAGGGCAGCCACATGGCAGGCTGGCCCGTGTTCTGTTGCTGCATGATCGCACCCAGCGCCTGGCCGTGATGATCGATGAAGCAGTAATCTCCCATCGGCCCCATCGGCATCACGTTGTTGAATTCAAAGCCGAAATGTTTGGCGTAAAACGCCTTGGCGGCGGCAAGATCGGGGCTACCCAGTTCGTTCCATCGCACATGCTGGGGTTCATCGGGAGAAAACACGTCGCTGGTCGCGTCGGGTTTGTCCGCCGGCGGGATGGGAGACATCACATAGAATGGCACGCCTTGAGGGTCGGTCACGAAGGCAAAGCTGCCGACTTCGATCGTTGTTTTCGGCATCAACACTTTGCCGCCATCGGCCTGGATCGCCGCCACCGCTGCGTCCACGTCGGCAACATGAAGATAGGCGAACCACCCCGGACGCGCACCTTGCTGCTGCATCTCGGCAGTCAGCGACAATACCCCGCCATTCATCCCGCCATCGCTGCGCCCGATCATGCGGTAATCCACCGGGGAGCCCGGCTCCCTGCCCGAAAACGTCCAACCGACCACAGCATTATAGAATGCGCCGGCAGCGTCGGCGTCAGTGGTCATCAGTTCATACCAGATGAAGCTGCCCGGTGGATTGCCCATCACTCGCCTCCCAATTCCAGAATGGGCGCGAAGCCGCCGAAGATCATGCGTTTGCCGTCGAATGGCATCGGCTCGTCGCCCATGTCGAATTCGCCGGCTGCCATCGCCGCTTCCATCTTGGCGTGGGCATCATCGCGCGTTTCCTTGTCGGGCCATTCGACCCAGCTGAACGCCACCGTTTCCTCATCCGTGGCTTCCACCGCGCGGAAGAAATCGGTCTGCTTGCCGTGCTTCAGATCGTCGCCCCAGCATTCCATCACGCGCAGTGCGCCGGCGTCGATCAGCATCTGGTCGAAATGCTTTGCCGCCGCGAGGAACTTGTCCTTGTTGGCCAGCGGAACCGCAATCACATATCCGTCGATATAGCTCATGGCACTCTCTCCTTCAGAACGTAGTTCGATGAGATTCAGGCAGCAGGTGGCCCGTCGCCACTGGCCGCCGCCGGGTCCATCCAGAACGGACCCCACACGTGATCGTCGGGATCGGTAACGTCGCGGCCATACATGAAGCCGTGTTCCTCCACCGGGTTGACATCGACCGTGCCGCCATGGGCACCCGCCGCCTCGACGAAAGCGTCCACGGCCTCGCGGCTATCGAGCGACAGCGCGAGCGAGACTTCGCTCGATCCGTTGGCGGGAATGGGCCGTGTGGTGAACTGGCCCCACTTGGCATGGGTCAGCAACATCACGTAAATCGCGTCGCTCCACACCATGCACGCGCCGGCATCATCGCTGAAACGGGGCTCGTTGACGAAGCCGACCGCCGCATAGAAAGCCTTGGCGCGGGCCAGGTCTGAGACCGGCAGGTTTACGAAGATCATCTTGCTCACGGACTGGGATCCTTTGCGTGAATGATGGTCAGGATATCAGGCGGGCTCGGGCGTGAAATCGGCCAGCTGCGCAGCCAGCGCGCGCTGGAACGCCGGCCGCGCCTCACCCCGTGCAACATAATCGACGACGTTTCGGGGTGCCCGATCAAGGATTTCCTCGCCGCGCAGGGTTGCCACCATCATCAGGTCGCCCACCGTAAACCGGCCCTCCAGCCATTCGCTGTCGCCCAGCCAGTCGCCCAGCCGCGCCAGTCGCTGCGTCAAAAACGTACCGAAAGTCTCGCCTGCATCGGCGGACCACGGCTTGTCCGCGTTGAACACGGCGGCCATCAAATAACCCATGATCGCCACATCCATGGTGTTCAGCGCGGCGAAAAGCCAGGTGATGGCGCGCGCGCGGCCCACGTCATCGCGCGGTAACAGCACCTCGCTGCGTTCGGCGATGTGCAGCGCAATCGCGCCGCATTCGAACATCTGCACATCGCCTTCGCGATAGACGGGCACCTGCCCCCACGGCTGCTCGCGATAATATTCGGCTGGCCGCTCCTCGCCGATGGCACCGCTCAGCAACCGGGTGCGATAGGGCAGCCCCGCCTCTTCCAGCGCCCAGCGCACGCGCAAATCCCGCACATGCCCGCGCGCGCCTTCGGGCACCCAGCCAAGCGCGGTAACCTCTATCGCCGCATCGGGATCAATCGGCATCGGCGTTCTCCCTTCCGAACAGCATTTCGAAATAGCGTCGCAGATGGCCCAGCGCCTCGCGCGATAGATCGGCGGCGCAGGCGGCATCGCCCTGCGTCTTGGCGAGAATGAAAGACCCCTGGATGACGGTCTGCACATGGCGTGCGAGGCTTGCGGCGGACGGTTCGCTGCGGCCGACAGCCGCCAGCGCCTCGGCAATATCCGCCTCCAGCGCGCGGGCGTTGCCCATGATGCTCGCCTCGGTCGCCACGCGGATCGCGTCGCTTGTGTGAAAGGTCTCCTGCACCAACGTCCCCGCCACGCAGCTGAACCCCTCAACCGGCCCATCGATCAGGGCGATGCGAAAATCGATGTAGCCCAGCACCCGGTCCAGTGCCTCAGGCAAGTCATGATAAGGCGCACCCGCAAAGAACGCGCTTGTGCTGGAGGTCCAGTAATCCGCCGCCGCAACGCCCAGCGCTTCCTTCGAAGCGAAGTGGTGGAAGAACGCCCCCTTCGTCACGCCCGCTTCCACACACAGCTGATCGACCGAGGTGTCAGCAAAACCCTGCATTCGGACCAGCTTCACCGCCGCCTCCAGCAGCTTGTCCCGCGCGGTCGCCGGTGGTGGCCGAAAAGAGTGAGTCGCGGTCATCGGGCTACCATACCGACTGGTCGGTATGCTTCAAGCGCGCGCGCGACGAACCGCCGCAATTGCAAGCCGGCACGCCGAGTTCAAGCACAGAAACCTTGAGTGCGGTGATCGACAGCACTCGAAAAAACGCCGGCCTAAGGCTATAGAGCCAGGACCGGTCAGCCCCACGACCGGGCACCTCCGACGAGAACTTCTGATCGCGCAGACTACCAACGGGAGAAAACCGATGCGTACCAGCCAAGCTGTTCTTATTGCATTTTCCGCCGCAACGCTCGTTCCTGTCGCTGCCCACGCAACGCACCATGAAAAGTCCGCGGCCAAGCCTGCGGAAAAATCGCTTTACGATCGCTTGGGCGGGGCCCCGGCAGTCAGCGCCGTGGTCGACGATTTTGCCGGCCGCGTCCTTGCCGATACGCGCATCAATGCCAAGTTCGCGAAAAGCGATCCCACCCGCCTCGTCACCAACCTGAAGGCCTTCGTCACCGTCGCCACCGGCGGCCCCGGCGAATACAAGGGCCAGGACATGAAGACCGCCCATACCAGCATGGGCGTAACCGAGGGCGAGTTCACCGCGCTGGTCGAGGATCTTTCGCTCACGCTCGACAAATTCAAGGTGCCTGCCAAAGAAAAGGGCGAACTGCTGGGCGCTCTCGCCCCGTTGAAATCGTCGATCGTGGAAGTTCCGGGCAATGCCACCGGCGCCCCGCTGCCGGCTGATTTCAAGCCCGCGCCCGCCCTGTAAATTCCGGCTGGTCCGCAGCCGGCGTGTGCCGACTGCGGACCACTCACCCCGTCACAGCGCCATCACATGCGCCGACAATTTCGCTTCCTTGGCGGCCACCGCTTGCCACGAATCACGTGCGCGCACCCGGTCGTACCATGCCGCCGTCAGTGGCCGTTTCGCCGCCACCGGGCCATGTCCTACATATTCCAGCGAGCGGAACACCGAAGCCACGGCAATATCCGCCAGCCCGAAATCGGCCCCCAGTAACCAGCCATCGGCCGGCACCACCGATTCGATATAGTCGAGTACGCGCGGCAGTTCCGCCTCGCCCTGCAGAGCCACCGCCTCGTCGCCGCCCACTTTCAGCACCTTCGGCCCGACCACCCGGTTGAACAGGATTTTCCCGCAGGTCACGCCCATGATCGTGTCGGCAAATTCGTCGAACCAGATCGTGCGCCCGCGCGCCTGCGCTTCGGTGGGGATCAGGCACGGCGTCGGCCACTTCGCCTCGATATAGGCGACGATCGCGCTCGAATCGGCCAGCGTGAAGCCGTCGTCGTCGATGGCGGGGATCTTTCCCATCGGGCTGGCCGCCAGAAACGCCGGGTCCGGATTGCCCGGCCCGCCGGGCGCGCCTTGCGTCGCAATGCCCTTTTCCGCCGCCACCACAGCCACCTTGCGCACGAAT
>DAICYJ010000003.1 GCA_027311705.1 Novosphingobium sp.
CACCCGCTCGCGCACAATCTCCAGCGTCGGCTGCGCGCGCAGCGCGGCCTCAACCTCTGCGGAAAACACATCGCGGTCCACCGCCAGCGCCGATCCCGCCGGAACACGCGCCTTGGCCGCCGCTGCCATCAGCAGGCTGTCGCACTGCCGCATTTCATAATGCAGCAGACCAACCGCGTTCTTCTCGTCATCGTCCGACCGGAACGAGTTGGAGCAGACCAGTTCGGCCAGCCCGTCGCTGTTATGGGCAGGCGTGGTATCGCCACCCCCGCGCATTTCCGAAAGCCGCACGCGAATGCCGCGCCGGGCCAATTGCCACGCCGCTTCGCTCCCGGCCATTCCGCCGCCGATGATATGTACCTGATCCGTCATGCCGCTGCCCTTGGCATTGCCGCGCCGCTGCGGCAAGACCGTCTGCAGGGCAAGCTACCCCGCAACCGGCAGTTTGACCTGCCCATTGTCATCGCGCTCCAGCGGCCCATAGGCCAGCGCGGCGTTCAGCGGTAGATCAGCATAGATATGCGGAAACAGCTGCCCCCCGCGCGAAGGCTCCCACTTCACCGTCTCGCCCAGCACCGCCAAGTCCACGGCCACCACATGCAGGTCCTCTTGGCCCGCAAAGTGCTTGTCCACCGTCTCGGTCAGCTGCGCTTCGGTCGACAGGTGGATATAGCCATCCGCCAGATCAATCGGCGCACCCTTGAACACGCCATCGGCCTCAAGCAGCGCCATCTCCGCGCCCGTCAGCACCTTGTAGGCGGTGAGCGGAAGGTCGCTCATTCCGGCGAACCTTCCTCATCTGGCGCAACCGCTTCATCCGTTACAGGTGCTGCCGCGATCTCGTCCACAGCCTCTTCCTCGGCCAGACGCACCGCGCTCACCACATGTTCCCCGCCCGAAACGTTGAACAGGCGCACACCGGCACTGCCGCGCCCGATCACGCGCAAAGTCGTCAGCGGCAGGCGGATCAGTTTGGCCTGATCGGTCACCAGCATCAACTGGTCGGCCTGGCTCGCCGGGAAGCTGGCCACGACCGGCCCGTTGCGGCCGATATTGTCGATATTGGTGATGCCCTGGCCACCCCGGCCCGTCCGCCGATATTCATAGGCCGACGACAGCTTGCCATAGCCATTGGCGCAGACGGTGAGGATGAACTGCTCACGCTCGGCCAGTTCGGCCATGCGCGCTGGCGGCGTGGTCGGCTCGCCTTCCTTCTCGCCCTTCCACGGGGCAAAGCGGATATAATCCTCGCGCTCTTCAGGCGATGCGCCCACGCGGTGCAGGATCGACAGCGAGATCACCTCGTCATCGCCTTTCAGCGTCATCCCGCGCACCCCGGTGGAGGTGCGGCTCGTGAACTCGCGCACTTCGTCGCCGGCAAAACGGATCGCCTTGCCCGAACGTGTGGCCAGCAGCACATCGTCGCTCGGCTCCAGCAGCGCCACGCCGATCAGGCGATCATCGCTGGGTGTGCCTTCGTCGTCCGCGTCAAACTTCATCGCGAACTTCCCGTTGGTCGGGATATTCGCAAAGGCGTCCATCGAATTGCGGCGCACATTGCCCTTGGCCGTGGCGAACACGACCGAGAGCTTGCCCCATTCGGCCTCGTCCTCGGGCAATGGCAGCACGGTGGCAATGGTCTCGTCCTTGTCCAACGCGGGCAGGAGGTTGACGACCGGACGCCCGCGTGTGGTCGGCCCGCCTTCGGGCAGGCGCCACACTTTCAGGCGATAGACCTTGCCCGCGGTAGAGAAGAACAGCACCGGCGTGTGCGTGCTGGTGACGAACATCGTCGCCACGGCATCTTCTTCCTTCGTCGCCATGCCGCTGCGGCCCTTGCCGCCCCGGTTCTGCGCGCGGAAGGTGGAGAGCGGCGTGCGCTTGATATAGCCGTCGAGTGTGATCGTGACGACCATGTCCTCGCGCTCGATCAGGTCCTCGTCCTCGATGCCATCGGCAGGCGCGGTGATTTCAGACCGGCGCGGCGTGGCAAAAGCCTGACGCACCGCCACCAATTCGTCGCGCATCACGGCAAACAGCTTCACCCGGTCCGCCAGGATTTCCAGCAAGGCGGCTATGGTCTTGGCCAAGCCTTCCAGCTCTTCGCCAATCTCGTCGCGGCCCATCGCGGTCAGGCGATGCAGGCGCAGATCAAGTATGGCGCGGACCTGTACTTCGGACAGGCGATAGGTGGCAGATTCGGCCGAGCCGATGTCCTCAATCGCCTCCACCAGCTTGATGTAAGGCGCGATCTCGCCCATCGGCCATTCGCGTGTGATCAGCGCCTCGCGCGCCACCGCCGGGTTGGGCGATCCGCGAATGATCCGCACCACTTCGTCGAGATTGGTGACGGCCACCACCAGCCCGAGCAGGATATGGGCCCGGTCCCGCGCCTTGTTCAGCTCAAACTTGGTGCGGCGGGTAATCACCTCTTCGCGGAAGCGGACGAAGGCTTCGATAATGTCCTTGAGGTTCAGGACCTCAGGCCGCCCGCCACGAATGGCCAGCATGTTCGCCGGGAAGCTCGATTGTGCAGGCGTATTGCGCCACAACTGGTTGAGCACCACCTCGGGCGTCGCATCGCGCTTGAGGTCGATGACCACGCGCACGCCTTCGCGGTTCGATTCATCGCGGATGTCCGAAATGCCTTCGATCCGCTTGTCCTTGGCGGCCTCGGCAATCTTTTCGACCAGGCCGGACTTGCCGACCTGATAGGGCATGCTGGTCAGCACGATCGAGCGCCGGTCGCCCCGGCTTTCCTCGATTTCATGCCGCGCACGCATGATGATCGACCCGCGCCCTTCGTGGTACGCCTTGCGCGCGCCTGCGGTGCCGAGGATCAGCGGTGCCGTCGGGAAATCTGGCCCCGGAATGATCTGGATCAGTTCGTCCACCGTGATCAGCGGATTGTCCATATAGGCAAGGCAACCGTCGATTACTTCGCCCAGATTGTGCGGCGGAATGTTCGTCGCCATGCCCACGGCAATACCGCCTGCACCGTTGACCAGCAGGTTGGGGAAGCGTGCGGGCAGAACAGCAGGCTCATGCTCCGAACCATCGTAGTTCGGCGTGAAATCGACGGTATCCTTGTCGATATCGGCCAGCAGCGAATCCGCCACTTTTGCCAGACGCGCTTCCGTATAACGCATCGAAGCCGGCGGATCGGGGTCCATCGATCCGAAGTTGCCTTGCCCATCGATCAGCGGCAGCCGCATCGACCAGTCCTGCGTCATGCGCGCCAGGGCGTCATAGATCGCGCTATCGCCATGCGGGTGATATTTGCCCATGCAATCGCCGACGATGCGGGCCGACTTGCGATAGGCCTTGGTCGAGACGAAGCCGTTTTCGTGGCTGGTCCACAAGATGCGGCGGTGCACCGGCTTCAGACCATCGCGCACATCTGGCAGGGCGCGGCTCACGATCACGCTCATCGCGTAATCGAGATAGCTGGTCTTCATCTCATCGACGATGTCGATCCGCTGGAACTCACCTTCGGGGAAGGGGCTGGTGGGATCGCTAATGGTGGTGTCGTCGCTCACGGGAACCGCTTTTCGTTATCATGACAAAAGGTGAAATATGGCCCTAGACCCATTGCCCCGCCAAGACCAGCAATCCCGCCCGGATAGGGCCCGAAACCCTGCGGTTTTCCACACTTGCGACCAGATGCATGAATATTCGGACGAGGCGTCATTCAATCGGCGTTCAGCGCAACAAGGATAGCGCACAAACCGTTGCAAAGGGGAATTTTCCGCGCCACTAGCGGAACAGTCCAGAGGTGAGAGGACGCGCGGTGCACGGCAGTAGGAGCAGGTGTGCTCCAAGGCTGCGCATCCGGTCGAACAGGAGATCTATTCTATGCGTGCTACTTTCGAGCGTGTTACGGGCAAGCGTTTTACGCGCAGCATGATCGGCAAGACGGCGCTGGCCATTGCTCTGTCCACGGGCGCGCTGACGGTTGGTAACACCGCAGCGATTGCCAAGGAAAAGGAAGCCAAGGCTGAAAAGCTGGCCTACTCCAAGGAGTTCGTTGCCGCGGCAGGTCCGATGCAAAAGACCGTTACGGCCTTTGAAGAAGCCCGCAAGAAGGGCGCTGATGCCGCGGCACAGAAGGCTCTGCTGGCCAATGCCCCGGCTGAACTGGCTGCCGCCGAAGCGGCCATCAAGACCCCGCTCGATCGCATGGCCGCTGGTGGCTGGGCCGTCAGTGTTGGCGGCGCGCTCAACGATGTCGCCATGCGCCAGCGCGGCATCCAGAACATGCTCGACAGCGGACAGGTGCCTGCCGCCAACGTGACCGAGTATCAGTTCTATCTCGGCAACTTTGCCTACTCGAACAAGGATTACCCGACCGCGATCAAGGCGCTCACCTCTGTCGTGGCAGCCAACTACAAGGATGATACCGCAGCCGAACTGCTGGCCGATTCCTACTCTCAGCAAAACCAGAACGCCGAAGCCCTTGCCGCGCTCAAGTCGGCCGTCGAAGCGCGCAAGGCCGCTGGTGGCGAAGTGCCCGAAGCCTGGTTCAAGCGTGCCAACCTCATTGCCTACAAGAACCGGCTTGGGCCGCAGGCAATCGAATGGTCGACCATGTTGGTCGAAGCCAATCCCACCGCGCTCAACTGGCTCGGCGCTGCCCAGCTGGTGCGGGAATTCGGCACGTTCACCAATCAGGAATCGGTCGATCTTGGCCGCTTGCTGCTGCGCTCGGGCGGGTTCCAGAACGATCCCAAGTATGTCGAACGGGAATATGTCGAATATATCGAAGCTGCCGACCCGCGCCGCCTTCCGGGCGAAGTGATCAAGGTTGCCGACATGGGCGTAAAGGCCGGTGTGCTCAAGACCAACGATGCCTTCGTGTCTGATGCTCTGGCACAGGCCAAGGGTCGTATCGCGGCTGACAAGGCCTCGCTGCCCGGTCTCGATCGCGAAGCTCGCGCCGGCAAGGACGGCAAGAGCGCGCTCGCCATGGCCGATGCCTATCTCTCGTATGATGAACCGGCCAAGGCCGAGGAAATGTACAAGATGGCGCTCGAAAAGGGTGCGATTGACAAGGATCGCGCGCTGACCCGCCTGGGCATTGCACAAGTGGATCAGGACAAGTTCGAGGAAGCCAAGGCCAGCTTTGCGCAGGTCACCGGCCCTCGCGCTGCCCTCGCACGGCTCTGGTCCGCCTTTGCCACCACGCAGGGCCGTCCCTGACGCCTGCCAATAGCGGCTAAACAGAAAAGGGCGGTCCCATCGGGCCGCCCTTTTTCGTGTTACCGATCTTTCGTCAGTGCCTTGTGGCCTCAAACAGCCGGTGCAAACTCACCAGTCTGCTTGTCGAGGACATGGAGCAAACCGTCTGAGATCGAGAAGAACGCGCCTCGCAGCTGCAATTCGCCGTCATGCTCCTTGCGCTGCACGAACGGGAAAGTCCGCAAGTTGGCAATGCTCTGCCGCACGCCGGCCAGTTCCATGGCCTGCTCGGCCTCGCGCCCCTTG
Source organism: Novosphingobium sp. (assembly GCA_027311705.1). GTDB lineage: Bacteria > Pseudomonadota > Alphaproteobacteria > Sphingomonadales > Sphingomonadaceae > Novosphingobium. The sequence continues at coordinate 5,485 of DAICYJ010000003.1, forward strand.
GTGCCGTGGGTGCGCACCACTTCTTCACGCACATCATCAAGCAGTGCGATCCAGTCTGTCACGAAGCCGCCGTCGCCCGGCGCCGTGCCCTTCAGGCTTTGAGTCAAAGCGGCCTTGCAACCGCCGCACATGCCATGGCCCATGACCATGACTTCCTTCACTTTCAGCACTTGCACGGCAAATTCGAGTGCGGCTGAAACACCGTGGTGGCCCGGCGCGGTTTCAAAGGGCGGCACCATCGCAGCCACATTGCGCACCACAAAAATCTCTCCAGGATCAACATCGAAGATCTGCGCCGGGTCGACTCGGCTGTCAGAGCAGGCGATCACCATCACGCGCGGCTCCTGCCCTTCGTTCAGCGCCCGCCAGCGATCCAGCCTGCGGTTCCAGCCGGTTTCCCGAAAGCGGCGGTATCCTGCAAGCAGGTGTTCAAGTTCTGGCGTTTTTTGGGTCATACCCTGTGCTAATGGCCGCAACGATAGGGTCTTTCAAGTGCCGACGGAACATCCTATCTGATCGGCATGAACGACACGGCCCAAAACCTCCGCCCGGAACGTCAACGCAAGCCAGACTGGATCCGCGTCAAAGCGCCGACCAGCAAAGGCTACGGCGAAACCCGCGCCCTGATGCGCGAGCTTGGCCTGAACACCGTTTGCGAAGAAGCGGCTTGCCCCAACATCGGCGAATGCTGGACCAAGAAGCACGCCACCGTGATGATTCTCGGCGACGTCTGCACCCGGGCCTGTGCGTTCTGCAACGTGAAGACCGGGATGCCCCGCGCGGTCGATCCGATGGAGCCGTTGAACGTCGCCACCGCGGCTGCCAAGCTCGGCCTCGAACACATCGTCATCACCTCGGTTGACCGCGATGACCTGCCCGATGGCGGCGCGGGCCACTTCGTGAAGGTCATCCAGGCCCTGCGTGAAATGACGCCGGACACCACGATCGAAATCCTGACGCCCGATTTCCGCAACAAGGCGGAATCGGCGGTCGAAGCCATCGTCGATGCCGGGCCCGATGTGTACAATCACAACCTCGAAACCGTGCCCCGCCTCTATCCCACAATCCGCCCCGGCGCGCGCTATTACGCCTCGCTGCGCCTGCTCGAACAGGTCAAGCGCCACAACCCGCGCATCTTCACCAAGTCGGGCGTGATGCTCGGCCTTGGTGAAGAACGGCTCGAAGTGCATCAGGTGATGGACGATATGCGCTCGGCCCAGATCGATTTCCTGACGATGGGCCAATACCTGCAGCCCACGCCCAAGCACGCCAAAGTCATGGAATTCGTCACGCCCAAAGCGTTCGAAGCCTATGGCGCGATTGCCCGGGCCAAGGGCTTTCTGCAAGTTGCCGCCACCCCGCTGACCCGCTCCAGCTATCACGCTGGCGACGATTTCCGCGCGATGCGCGCTGCCCGCGACGAGCAGCTCGCAAGAGAAGCGCGGAAAGCCGAAGTGCAGGGCTGATCTTGCCCCGCATCGTTGAAACCCGCACGCTGCAGTGGTCGGCAGAGCAGATGTTCGATCTGGTCGCCGACGTGCGTCGCTATGCCGAATTTCTCCCCTGGGTCGTCGGCACGCGAATCAAGTCGGATTCCGAGGATGAGATGATCGCCGACATGCTGGTCGGCTTCAGCGCCCTGCGCGAGAAATTCACCTCGCGCGTGCACAAGGTCAGGCCGTCCGAAATCAAGGTTGAATATATCGACGGCCCGCTAAAGC
>DAICYJ010000060.1 GCA_027311705.1 Novosphingobium sp.
CGAGCAGACCTTTGATTGCATGGTTCTGGATCTGGCGCTGCCCGACGCATCGGGCTTCTCGCTGCTCGAAATGTTGAGCAGCGACGGGTCGCATAGCTTCCCGCCGGTAATCGTCTATACCGGGCACGATCTTTCCACCGAGGACGAGCAACAGCTCCGCCGCTATTCCAGTTCGATCATCATCAAGGGGGCGAAGTCGCCCGAGCGGCTGCTCGACGAGGTGACCTTGTTCCTGCACCAGGTGGTGTCCGAACTGCCGCCCGAACAGCAGAAGATGATCCAGCAGTCGCGCAATCGCGACGCGGTGCTGGAGGGGCGGCGGATTCTCATCGTCGAGGACGATGTCCGCAACGTCTATTCGCTGGTCAATATCCTCGAGCCGCGCGGGGCCAACGTCGCCATTGCCCGCAACGGTCAGGAGGCGCTCGATGCTCTTGCGGAGGCCGCCGGCACGCCGGGCGAGGTCGATCTGGTGCTGATGGACGTGATGATGCCGGTGATGGACGGACTGGATGCCACGCGCCGAATCCGCATGGACCCGCGATGGTCCAAGCTGCCGGTGATCATGCTGACGGCCAAGGCCATGCCAGATGATCAGGAACGATGTCTCGCCGCAGGCGCTAACGACTACATGGCCAAGCCGCTCGATGTCGACAAACTGCTTTCACTGGTGCGCGTATGGATGCCGCGCTGAATCCACCGGCCGGCGAGCCGGTGGAGGATATCGAGATTCACTTGCTGCTGGAGGCACTTTACCGGCGGTATCACTACGATTTCCGCCATTATGCCCGCGCGTCGATCAAGCGCAGGCTGCGTCAGGCCCTGTCGCAAATGGGCTTTGCCAGCCTATCGGCGCTGCAGGATGAGCTGCTGCATGACCCGGCGGTGCTGACACGGCTGCTGGACTATCTGACCGTGCAGGTCAGCGAAATGTTTCGCGATCCCGCATATTTCCGCGCGATCCGTGAAAAAGTGGTGCCCCATCTGCGCACTTATCCCTCGCTCAAGATCTGGATCGCGGGCTGTAGCGGGGGTGAGGAGCTCTATTCCTTCGCGATCCTGCTGCATGAGGAACGGCTGCTCGATCGCACGCTTCTGTATGCGACCGACATTAATCCAACCGCGCTTGAAACCGCGCAAAAGGGCATTTATGCACTCGAACGCGTAGCGGCATTCACCCAGAACCACCAGCGTTCCGGTGGCCGGACCTCACTGTCCGAATACTACAGCGGGGCGTATGACCGTGTCGTGTTTGACAAGAAGCTGCGCGAGCGGGTGGTGTTTTCCGATCATAGCCTGGTGAACGACGCGGTGTTCGCCGAATGCCAGTTCGTTTCGTGCAGGAACGTGATGATCTATTTCGACCGGCCTTTGCAGAGCCGCGCGCTGGGGCTGTTCAAGGATTCACTCAGCCGCGGCGGCTTCCTCGGGCTGGGATCGAAAGAAACCACAAGGTTCTCCGATCACGCAGATGCGTTCACCGAATTTGTGCGCGAGGAAAAAATCTATCGGCGGCGCGACACATGACCGTAGAAGCGGCGCAGGCTGTGGTTATCGGCACATCTGCCGGTGCGGTGCAGGCACTTTCGCAAATCCTTCCGCGTTTGCCGGAGGCTTATCCATTGCCCGTGCTCGTGGTGGTGCATGTGCCGGCGGCGCCTTCGGGCCTTGTCGCGTTGTTCGACGCCCGATGTAACATCGAGGTGCGGGAGCCTGAGGACAAAGAGCCAATTGTTCCGGGCACCATCTATTTCGCCCCACCCAGCTATCACATGCTGGTCGAGGAGGACGGCAGCATTGCGTTGTCGACAGACGAGCCGGTGCTGTTCTCCCGACCGTCCATCGACGTTCTCTTTCAAAGTGCCGCAGACAGCTTTAGGGACGGCCTGGTCGGCGTGGTGCTGACCGGTGCCAACGAAGACGGTGCTGCAGGCGCGGCGGCTGTGGCCGCAGCGGGCGGGACTGTGCTGGTCGAAGATCCCGAGCACGCCTATGCCGCCGCCATGCCCCGTGCCGCGAGTGCGCGGTGCCCTTCGGCGCAATTGCTATCGCTGGATGCCATTGCTGACTATCTGTTGCATTTGGGAACGACATGACCGGCACGGCTGACACCACCCATTTCCTGATCGTTGACGACCTCGAGGAAAACCTGGTGGCGCTCGAGGCCCTGTTGCGACGGGACGGGCTCACCTTCCTGAGGGCTCGATCGGGCGAGGAAGCGTTGGAACTTCTGCTCAGGCACGAAATCGCGTTGGCGCTGCTCGACGTGCAGATGCCCGGCATGGACGGGTTCGAGTTGGCCGAGTTCATGCGGGGTAACGAGCGCACCCGCCACGTGCCGATCATATTCCTGACCGCTGGCAGTGCGGACACACAACGCCGGTTTCGCGGATATGAAGCTGGTGCGGTCGACTTCATTCAGAAGCCGATCGAGGGCGACATTTTGTGCAGCAAGGCCAACGTATTTTTCGATCTGCATAAGCAGCGCTGCGAAATCTTGCGGCAGAGCCACGAACTTGCCGGAGCTGCGGCGCGGCTCGAAATGCAGGTGCGAGAGAGGACCGCCGAACTCGAACATGCGCTGGAACGCCTGCGTGCCGAGACCGCCGAGCGCGAACGGGCCGAGGCATCGCTGCGGCAAAGCCAGAAAATGGAGGCGGTGGGCCAGCTTACTGGCGGAATCGCGCACGATTTCAACAACATGCTGACCGGCATCATCGGCTCGCTCGATCTGATGCGGCGGCGTATCGCGGCGAACCGGATCGACGAGCTTGGCCGGTTTATGGACGCAGCCACCACGTCTGCCGAGCGGGCCGCCTCGTTGACTCACCGCCTGCTTGCATTTTCCCGCCGCCAGTCGCTTGATCCGCAACCTCTGGAAATGAACGCGCTGATCCAGTCGATGACTCAGTTGGTCCAGCACGCCCTGTCGGAGCAGATCGAACTCGATATGGTGCTGGCGGATGGTCTCCCGGCCGCGCTGGCAGACGCCAACCAGCTTGAGAATGCGATCCTCAACCTCGCGCTCAACGCCCGCGATGCGATGCCCAATGGTGGCAAACTGATTATCGAAACAGCGTTGGCCGATCTCGACGCACCAACCGCCGCGACCGCTTTGGGGCTTCCGGTGGGCCGGTACGTCGTCGTATCGATTTCCGACACTGGAACCGGAATTCCGCCAGAAGTGCTCGAAAAGGTGTTCGATCCCTTTTTTACGACAAAGCCCGTCGGGCTGGGTACCGGTCTTGGGTTGTCGATGGTCTATGGGTTCGTCCAGCAAAGCGGTGGTTCCGTGCAAATTGAAAGCCAGCCGGGACTTGGTACTTTGGTGAAGCTCTACCTGCCGACGACGGGCGCTGCCATCGTCGAGGGCAAGTCTGAGCCCAGCGCGCCGCCGCGCGGTGATGGCGAGCGGGTGCTGGTCGTCGAAGATGACCCCGCCGTTCGCATGCTCGTGCGCGAAGTGCTGGAAGAGTTGCACTATGATGCCATCGAAATCGCGGACCCGATCGCCGCGATACCGCTGCTGGCATCGGACACGCGCATCGATCTGATGATTTCCGACGTTGGCATGCCCGGCATGAATGGCCGGGAACTGGCTGATGTGGCGCGGGTACACCGGCCCCAGTTGCCGATCCTGTTCATCACCGGCTATGCCGAACACGCTAGGTTGCGTTCGGACTTTCTGTGCGCAAACATGTCTATGATTACCAAGCCGTTCTCGCTCGGCGGCCTCGCGACCAAGATCAGCGAATTGATTGCGCCAACCAACTCCGGGTGGGACGATGCGACTGGTGCCGCGAGCGGCGGCGGGCATGGCGATGATGCCAGGCCGTTGCGGCCGGCGCGGGCACCGCAGGCATAGTCGCCCGCGCCGCCGGGGCCGGACTGGAACCAGCGCGACGCAGCTTCGGCATAAACCTGCCCCAATAAGACCACTTCCATCGCCGAATTGATCGTCACCAGCGTGTCGATCCAGATCGCGTTCGACCGGCCCCACTAAGGCACCGTCGACCGTCATCAACGCCTGCGTGAAAATCAGGTTGCGGGTGGTGCGCAGCAGCGTCACGTCCACCATCAGCCAGTGATCGCGAGGGATCGGGCCGAGGTAATCGACCGACAGCGAGACGGCCGGCGTGTGATCGTCTGCGCTTCCAGCTGCGGCTCCATCGCCGCCGCTTGTTGAGCAGTCTGCGTTGCTGCAACGCTTGCCGTAGTGCAAGGTTGGCGGTGAACATGTCCGCCATTGCCCTCCACGATACGCCCGCCGTGGCCGATCCTGTCCTCTACAGCTTTCGCCGCTGCCCTTACGCCATGCGCGCGCGGTTGGCATTGGCGGTGAGTGGCACGCGATGCGACCTTCGTGAGGTCAACCTTTCGGCCAAGCCTGAGTCCATGCTCTACGCATCGCCCAAGGGGACGGTGCCGGTGTTGGTGCTGCCGGATGGAACAGTGCTCGACGAAAGCCTCGACATCATGCGTTGGGCGCTCGCCGGCAGAGATCCGGAAGGCTGGCTGGCGCGTGACGATGCAGGGCTGATCTCCTTGAACGACGGACCGTTCAAGCGCGACCTTGACCGCACCAAATATCCCGAGCGGCATGGCTCGGACCCGTTGGTCCATCGCGCACGCGGCCTTGAATTCCTGCGGGCGCTGGATGATCGCCTGCAGGGTGCATGCCAGCTTTGCGGGGCTGAGCGTGGGCTTGCGGATGCCGCAATCGTGCCTTTCGTGCGCCAGTTTGCCGCGATCGACCGGGACTGGTTCGATCAGCAGCCATTGCCGCACCTGAAGGTCTGGCTCGCCGGGCACCTCGACTCGGACTTGTTCGCGGCGATCATGGTGCGGGTGAAGCCGTGGTCGTCCGGCGATCTGCCAGTCGCCTTTCCGTTCGAAGCTGGCCCGACAGCAGGTTAGCTGCCGTCGGCTTGCGCGGTCCATTCGGCAAGATTCGGATCCTGCCCGATCAACGCAAGTCCGTGGGCGATCGACGTCAGTTCGTTGCCGCTGGCAATCCGGTTTTCCCCGAAACGCTGCACGAACTGCTGGCGCAGCGCAGGGATCAGTGATGATCCGCCGGTCAGGAACACCTGATCGATCTGGTCGGCGCGAAGGCCTGCTTGTGCCAGCGCACCATCGACGGTTTCCGCGATGCGGGCAAGATCGGGTTCGATCCAGCGTTCGAAGTCGGCGCGGGTAACGTCGGCCTCGATCACCAGATCGTCGCTTTGGAACCGGAACTGGCCGTGGGTGTCGCTGGAAAGCGTGCGCTTCAGGCGGCCAACAGCGTCGTACAGACCATAGCCCAGTTCGTGTTCGATCACCGCGATCATCCGGCCGATGGCGGCAGGATCGGTGGCGCTGCGGCGCAACTTGTCGAGCTCTGCCAGCGTGCGACGGTTGCGCATCATGGCCAGGCGCGACCAATCGCCGAAATCGGTGAAGTGACCGGCCGGGATTTCCAGAACCTTGTCGAACGAGCGGTAGGTGCCGCCCTTGCCCAGCAGCGGCAGGACCAGATGGTCCATGATGCGGTAATCGAACCGGTCGCCTGCGATTCCGATACCCGCCGATCCCAGCGGGGTGCAGCGCCGCGCCGTGCCGGGGGCTTCCACGCGCACAATGGAAAAATCGCTGGTGCCGCCGCCGAAATCGGCCACCAGCAGCGTCGCCGGGTCTGACAGGCGCGCGGCGAAGCCATAGGCCGCGCCCAGCGGTTCGTAAACGTAATGCACTGGCCGGCCGAGCAGCGCGAACATCGCGTCATATCGCTTGCGCGCGAGCAAAGGATCGGGCTGAGAGCCGACGTAGCGCACCGGGCGACCCACCACGATGCGGTCGGGAAGATCGGCCAGGGCATCGCCGGCATGGGCCAGCAGATGCTTCAGGAATACCTGCCCCAGCTCCTCGAACCGCAGGCGCTTTTCAAACAGGTTGGCATGTTCGAACGCGGGGTTGGCGGCAACCGACTTGAACGACTGGACGAAGCGCGATCCTTGCGGGTATTCTAGAAATTCGGCGATGGCCCAAGGGCCGGCCTCATGCGCCAATCCGCCGCGAAATGCCTCGTCCTGCCAGAAGCACAGGGCGGAGCGGAACACCGAACCGGCACCGTCGGGGGCCGGAAATTCGACGAGATCGACCTCCCCGCCATCCGCCGCGCGTGCCACCACCGAATTGGTCGTGCCGAAATCTATGCCGATGGAGCGTGCCGATGTTTGGCTGGCGAGCATGGTGCGGTTTTCCTGTGTCCAGCCCAAGACGGTCGGGGCCTATGACAGCGCCATCCCGATCCTGCAACCGTTCACACCGGCAACGTGCCCGCCAGCCGCATCCTCAATACTTCACATTACGCGTAAAGCCGCCGTCGACCGTCAGGTTCACCCCGGTGATCCACGATGCGCGGATCGAGGCGAGAAACAGAACCGCGTTGGCGATCTCTTCGGGTTTGCCGAAGCGCCCGGCTGGATGTTTCAGTCGGTTCGCCTCGTAGTAATCGGGCATCGCATCCTTGAGGAAACCCCAGCTGCCGTCTTCGACGAAAGAGGGGCCGGGGCACACGCAGTTCGCGCGGATGCCATCCTTCATGTAGTCAATGGAAAGCTGGTGGACGTAGTTGATCAGCGCCGCCTTAATCGCGCCATAGCTAAGGCCCGATTCACCGAACGCATGATTTTCAATGGCGGTAATCGTCGACATCTGCACGAACGCGGCCGCTTTCGACTGCTTCAGATAGGGCAGGGCGGTATCGAACATGGCCACGGCGGACATAAGATCGACGTTGTAGTTGATGTCCCACCCCTTGCGGTTGCGCGGAATGCCGCCAAGCGCGCTGGCGTTCGAGACGACGATGTCGATGCCGCCCATCTGCTGCGCGGCCTGTTCGACCCAGGCGGTCACCTGATCGAAATAGCCGCAATCGACCACCGATCCATACACTTCACCGCGCCCGGCAAGGGCTTCCAACGCGTCTTCCACGCCTTCGCCGGCCAGAGGGTTGGCAAATACGTCGCCGTCGCTGGGATTGGCTTCAGTCTTGCGCGCGCGGCGGCCGCAGAAGGAGACGACCGCGCCTTCATCCAGGAATTGCTCGACCATCTGCCGGCCAAGGCCGCGCGTCGCCGCGCTGATGATAACTTTCTTGCCCTTCAGTTCCAGATCCATGCCTGGCTTCCCCCTCAGATCGGTTTGATAGTGTCGTTCGAATGGATTTCGAGAATCTCGAACACATTACCGAAATAATCGCGTCCATAGGTCGCGGCGAAGCCGGTCTTGCGGCCCTGTTCGTCGGTGGTGATCGTCGACATGTCGGGCGGGGTGTGAAAGCGCAGACCGGCTTCGACCATGCGGTCATAAGTCGCCTGCACGTCATCCACCTGAAAGCCGACGTGGGTGTAGCCATAGTGGTTGACCGGGCGGTTCGGATCGGCCGGAGGAGCAGACGGCGCCGTGTATTCGAACGCTTCCACCTGCACGTTGCGAAGGCGCGCGATGAAGCTGCGCGCCGCCGATCCCGGCAGGCCGACGATGGCGTCGATCCACGGATTACCGGCTTCCCACGCGGTTTCCGAGATGATCTCCGCGCCGAGCAGATCGACGTAAAACCGCCGCGCCACCTCAATATCGGGCACCGACAGGGCAAAATGGTGCACGCCCTGAAGATGCGCCTTCACTTGGCCAACTCCGCGCTGCCATCGCGGGCGATATATTTGTCGAGCGTATCGTGCATGTGCCGGATGCGCGCTTCCTGATAGATCGACAGCGTTTCGGCACCCTTGGCGCTGGCATACATGCCTTCGCGCTGCCAGCGCATGATATCAGTATCCTGATCGAGCACGCTGGCGAGGAACTTGTCCATCGACGGAGCCTTGGTGAAGCTTTCGTGCTCGGTAATGACCTCGGCTTCGCCAACTTCGAAGTTGCCGTCCCTGGGGCGTGGAAAGAGCACATATTGATCGAAGATAGCGTGATCGTGGTCATGGCCATCGGGTCGGAACTGCTGGATGAGGCACAGGCCCGGTGCGGGATAAAGCAGCATGTTGGGGAACACGTGATACTTCAGGGAGTCGATCATTTCGGGCACCGAGTGGCCTGAATAATCCAGCCCGTGCTGTTCCAGCATCTGCGTGCGCAATTGTTCGGCCATCACCCAGCGCGCGGTCTTTCCTTCCGGCACTTGCGCCCGTTCGCCCACCATCGCGCCATCGGCCACCAGCATCATGTCGAGCAATTGCTGCTGGGTCAGGTTTGCGGTCGAGGTGGGACTGGAAACGGCCATCGCGCACAAATCGCGGCTGATGTGGTCTGAAAAGATATCGTGCTGCATGTTCTGGTCGCCCACCACGTTGGTCATTTCGGGGTGGACGTAGGGCGTGTGATAGGCCTCCATGAAGGCTTCGAGCGCAACCTTCCAGTTGGCCGGCAGGTGCTTGCGCACATGGGTGGCCACGTACCAGCCGGTGAGATCCCAATTGGCGAAATGATCGGGCAGCACTTCGAGATAGTCGGTGAGGGCAGGCGCGTCGGTATCGAAATTCACGAAGATCATGCCGTTCCAGCTTTCCACGCGGACCTGCGGAAGACAGGCCTTTTCGCGGCTAAGCTGAGGAAATTCAAAGCTGCACGGGATATTTTTCAGAGATCCATCGAGGTTCCATTCCCAGTTGTGGAACGAACAGCGCAGGCTTTCTGACCAGCCACTGCCGCCCGACGGCTTGAGCTTGGTGCCACGGTGCAGGCAGGAATTGGGATAGGCCTTGAGGCCGCCTTCGGTGCGCACGATCACGACCGAAAGCCGGCCCAGGTCGTACACGAACCAGTCCCCGACGTCGGCAACATGCTCCTCGCGACAGGCGAATTGCCACACGCGCTTCCACATTCGCTCCATTTCCAGATCGAAAAAGGCGGGGTCGGTGTAGCGGGCAAAGGGAATGTCGCGCAGGTTCTGTTCGGGGTTGGCCTGCTGCGCCAGCACGGGCGGCAGTTCGCCGTCGCGCCGGGCGATATCGGCCCACGTCGCGCCGGGATATTGGCGGCGCATCATCTCCTGAATGTCGTTCATGTGGCTCTCCCGTTGCCGGCGGTTTTCAGTGCCGTGCTAATGTGTATTATGAACCTGAAGGCGTATTCATATACTGGGCGGGCGAGAGGGTCGCCTGTCACTTTGGAGAGAAGGCGCCGATGGTGGCACCTGCTCGCGCCGTGTCAATCCAGTTGGAGGTAGCGGAGCGCCATCGTCAGCGATTCGGTCGCAAAGGCGGTGTCGGTCACCTTCAGGCCCTGTCCCAGTTCGCCACCAGTCGGCAGTGTCGACCAGACGACGGCACCGCGAATGATGGAATGCGCATAGAGCACCTGCCGCCGCAACGCCGCCGGCTCGCGATCCGGCAAGGCCCGCACCAGCAGGTCGGCGATCAGGCTGGCAACGATGTCGTTGGCGGCGCTTTGGTCCTGATGTACCTGCGGATTTTCCAGCCGCCGCCGTTCGAGCAAGCGCAGCAGTCCGGTGTCGGTCACGAAGGCGCTGAACACGATGTCGATATGTAGTTCGATGATCTGGCGCGGGCTGGCGGCGTGGGCCTCTGCCGAAGTGCACAAGGCCCTGATCTCGCGCATCCGGCAGGCGCGATAGCCGGCCACGATGGCATCGAGCAGTGCCTCCTTGTCGGCAAAGCGTTGGTAAAATGTGCCAGTGGGCACGCCTGCATCTTCTACGATATCGGCGATCCGCGTCGCTTCGAACCCATTGGCCGCGAACAGGCGCGTGCCCGAACGGATGATCCGCTCCAGCGCCTCACGGCTACGTTTTTGCTGCGGCTGGGTGAAGGCGGCGCACCGTTCCAGCCAGCGCACGGGATCGGTCTCGAACGAGATCGCGCCAAGCGGGGCATCGAGGTTGCGGGTCACAGACATCGAGCCAGCACTATCGCGGCGCGGCGCGCAGCGCCAGTCGTTCGCCACCTGTCCGAAGTCACGGCTACCGCCGCGCGTGCCGACCGCCGAATGTGGGCCACAATTGACCAGAACACAGAGTCGGACCGGAGAGAGCCATGATCGAGGAAGTTGCCGGGGATTTCGAAGAACTCGCTGCCGGCTACACGTTTATCGAAGGGCCGCGTGGTGCGCCCGATGGCTCTCAGTGGTTTGCCGATCTTCTGGAGGCCACCGTTTATCGCCGCGATCCTTCGGGCCGTGTTGAAGCCAAGCTGACCGGTCGCGACTGGGTGGGCGGTATCGTCCACGATACCTCCGGGCAGGTGCTGTGCGGGGGGCGCGGAGGCATCGTGGCGCTCGATCCGGTAACTGGGGCGGTCCGCAGCGTGCTTTCCACAATCGAGGGCGCGCCGATCATCGCGGTCAACGACATGGAGGGTGACGGGCAGGGCGGCCTCTATGGCGGCACGATCGATTTCGTTTCGATCATGGAACTGGGCGAGCCGCCCGCACCGGGGATGTTCTTCCACATGGACGCCAGTGGCACGGTCACCGTCCTGCGCCGCGATGTGGTTGCTTCCAACGGGATCGGTTTCAGCCCGTGCGGCCGCTGGCTGTATCATTCGGAAACCTC
>DAICYJ010000023.1 GCA_027311705.1 Novosphingobium sp.
GTAGGGTTTTGTGACGAGTCAACCGCGCCTGCGGTACCGCAGGAAATACGAATGCGGGCCGCCAGTGGCAGCCCGATCCGACCCACGCTCAGACGCGGGAATGTGCCGGATTCACTCGGAATCCGGCAGCATTATCAGGGGCAGCGTGCGTCGCGCATTGGCGGGGCGGCGGTACGGGTTTGCCACGAGCCGTCAGGCGCCTGATACTTTTCCCCCGGCTTGGTCTGCCCGATCAGCAGGCAACCGGACGTGAGGGCATATTCCTCGACCGTGGCGTTGTTGGCCTTGGCCTTGTCGGCATAGACCGCCTTGCGCTTGATGTTCAGGTCTTCGATCACCGCACGAAGCGCCGGACTGGCCGGGGTGACATAACCCAGATAGCCGTCCATCTTCTCGCCCACCTGCCCGGATGCGCGCGCCGCGGCATAAGCCGGATCGCGCTGGGCAAAGGCTGCGGTCGGCAGCATGGCTCCGGCGAGCGCCACAACGGCGACCGATTTGCCAAAGGTCTTCAGCATATTGCGCGCCATTTCAGAAAATCTCCGAGTTCTTGTCGATAGTCTGGGCGGCGTCGCCAGCCAGACGGTAAACCACTTCCTGCTTGATGTTGATGTTCAGCTCGATCACGATCGGCTTGTCCGGCGCTTTCACCGAAATACAGCCCCCCGTTATCGCGACCAAAGGCAACGCCAGCACGATCATCCGCTTCGACACGACAGGCATCCCCCTTTTGCCCATGATGGTTGCAGGGAATGCAGACGTGGTCAATTCGTGGCTTGTCATGGCATGTTTCCGCTGTCTGATGGCTGAATGCGCGTTGCAGGCGCCGGCACGGTAGCATTGGCTGGAAGGACGATCACCGGCGTTCCGCCCGGCCGCACCCCGTTCGCAGCACCGCGCACTGCACGGCCCTTGGCATCGACGAGGCCCAGCGTGCGCGGGTCTTTCACCGCGGCGGGATCGTACATCGCCTTGAGCGAGGTGATGAGCTGATAGAACGGCGCTCGGATGTTCACGTTGAACTGGATGGGCAGGTTGGCGACCTTGCGCGTCAGGAAATTCTGCTTCGTCCCCGCGCCCTGCTTCACCCCATCGAACTTCACGCGTGTTACCACCTCGCCTTCGAGATCACCCTGCATGCCGATGGTCATCGTCTTGTAGTCCATCGATTTCAGCGCATCGAAGGCGAAGTTCGCCATCGTCGACAGGTCCTTGTAGCTGAGCGCGCCGACATAGGAGACGTTGCCCCCCGGTGGGCGGGACACCAGCATCCCATCGACGATGCGGCCACCGTTGGCATCGAACACCAGCGGCATCCGGCCATCGAAAGTGCCGGTGGCGGACAGATTGCCCAGTTCCATCCGCTCGACGAACTTGGCGGCGTCCAGCCCCACGATCGACAGCGTGTAGCGGCGCTCTTCCGCGATGGCGAGGCGCAGGTCGGTAGGTTCGAGGCTGAGCGTGCCGCCCAGGAAGGGCCAGATCGCGCTGTTCAGCCGCAAGACCTGATCGGGCAGCATCTGGATATCGACGGTGCCATCGGTCACTTCGATGCCCGGATTGACCGAGGCGACCTTCAGCTTCTGGTGCGGCGCCGTGACCAGCCCCAGCAGATCAGTGAAATGGAGCGTGCCGGACAGGCCCTTTACCGGGCCGAAGGCGGCGGCGAGATCGAGCGCGTCGCTGGTGAAATCGCCGGTGCTGGTCACGCCTTTGGCGTTCCAATCTACCCGGCCCTTGCCGCGCACGGTGCCGCCGACATTGGCAACGACGCCAAGTGCGAGACGGGTCAACTGATCGGGCTGCAGCGCCTTGTCGAACACCAGACCGCCAACCGCGAGATCGGCGTGGCCGGTGGCATCGCCCAGATCATGGCGGGTTGTGGCGCGCACCACCTCGCGCCCGGTGGCCGGTTCGCGCAGCAGGGCTTCAGCATCGATGCGGTTGTCGAAGAGGGTGAGCGTGGCGTCCTTGGCCACCAGCTTTTCGAAGCGCGCCGGGTTCATCCGGTCGGTCACCTCGAAGCTAGTGCCCGACAGGAACAGGCGATTATCGGCATAGCGCCACTGGCCGGCGGCGTTCGTCACGTCGAGCGGAACGGCGGCGAGGCGGGCTTCGACCCCGCCGAAAGTGCCAGAAAAGTCCTTGCCGGTTTTTGCGACGAGATCGCCCAGCCGGAACCGCGTCGCAGTAGCTTCCGGACCCAGCACGACATCAACCTCGCGGGCAGTGACCACCCCCGGATACGCCAGCCCGACAGCGCCGCTGGCGATCCGCATCGGGGTGTCGCCGAAACGGCCGCTGAGCGCGAGCGACGAAGTGCCGGCGGCGACGCGCAGACCGGCCGCGCCGCTGCGCACCATGGCCGCACCGCCTGCGGGGCACAGGGTGAGCGTGCGCGCGTCGAGCGCCATCTGGCCCAGTTGGAGCCGATCAAACCGCGGGCTGATGCAGCGCCGCCACAACGCCAGTTCGCCGTTGGAGGCATAGGCACCCTGTACAGGCAGGATGAGGTTTGTGACCGAACCTCCCGGAACTGCTCCGGAAAGTTGCGCGGTTCCCGAAAAGCCGAGCGAACCATCGCGCAACTGCGCCACCATCATGTCCGGAACGGCAAGCGCCCCGCCGCCAGCGCGGTATTCCGCCATCGTCAGGCGGAAGAGCGCACGCCCTGCCGCGGCCTGTTCCATCTGCCCGGCGATGCGCGGCAAACCTGCACCACTGGTTGAAAAATTGCCCACAACCGTCGGAGTTCGTTGACCATTTCCTGATACCTGAAACCGCGAGAGCGCCAGCAATGCCTGCCCGCTACCGCCCCGCAAGGTGGCGTTGGGGACCACCAGACTCCAGCCGTCCGCACCGCTGCGCGCGGTGATATCACCGGCAAGGCGGCTGCCGCGTTCCTCGCGGGCGAGCGCGTTGCCGATCTGCGCGGCCATTGGGGCCAACAGCGTGCCTTGCGCACTTGATTGTGCAGAGGCGAGCGCACGCGTGAGGCTGGCCCCGCGGCGCAGGCCCTGGCCATCGACGCTGCCGCGAAATTCGACGGTGGAAAACCCGTCGCGGGCGCGGACCAGCCCATCAAGCCCCAGCAGCGCGATCGAGCCCTGGCCGCTGGCCACAGCGCCGGCGTTGGCGGCGATCCGGCCGTTGAGCGCGCCGTCTCGCCAGGAAAGTGCAGTGTCGAGGGCGAGCGATCCGGCTTTCGCGGCGCGTGCGCCGATGGCGGCCGTGCGCAAGTGGCCGGTGGCGGTGACGCCCTTGAAATCCTTGTCTGCCAGCGCATCAAGCTGCAGCGCCGCATCGGTGATGGTCATTCCAGCGGTGCCGCATTGCAGGTTCGCCATGCGCAACGGCCCCACGAAGCGCGGCTTTTCGCCGGTGATGGCCAGCGTTCCGAAAGCCGTGGTGCGCCCGGCGCGGCAATCGCCGGAGGCCAGGCCGGGCGAAATGGCAGCGAGTGTACCGGCAAAACCGCCGCGCAGCTTGCCCGCGCCATCGGCTTTCACCGCCAGCCGGCCGTAGTCACTTTCGATCAGCCCGCGCGCGTCTTCGAGCGTCAGATCGTAATCCGGCATCCGGAAGGGCTCTTTGCTGTCCGGCGCAAACAGCAGCCTGTCGAGCACGCCAAAGCTCACCTTTCCTCTTAGGTATGAGCCGTAAAGCCTTGGTCGGACAAGCTTGATCTTGCCGATGCGCGGCGCACCAAGGCCATAGACGAGCCGCACTTCGGCCCGGTCGATGGTGAGATCAGGGTGCCGGGGATCGCCGACGACGATGTCGCGCAACACTTCGACGCCGGGACCGATCGATTCAATGCGGTAGGTGGCGGGCAGATCCAGCGCGGCCAATTGGCTGTCGATGACTTGGCCCGCGATACGATCACGCGCCACCCATGCGCCGGCCAGCAGCACGGCGAGAACGCCGCCGGTGCCGATTGCGACGTTACGCTTGCGGGAACTACGCAAACGCACGATTTCCCCATCACCCATTTCGGGCGACGACGTCGCAGATTCCTGTGAATCTTGCGCCAAATCGGTGCGGTCAGCCATTCGCCCCCTTCTTGCGCACTGCCACGGCTTAGGCAATGCACGTATCCAACGCTTTGAAAGGCCGAACGGTGCCCGCTTCCGCCCCTGCATGACCGACGAACCCCGTCTCTTTCCTGAACGAAATCCCGCAAACGCCGACAAGGCGCGTGTGCGGGAGGCGGGGATGGACCCATCCGGCCACCGCGCACGGCTGCGCAAGCGGCTGCTTGATGGCAGCGACGAAGCGCTCGCCGATCACGAGATCATCGAATACCTGCTGATGACAGCGATCCCCCGGCAGGACGTGAAACCGCTGGCGCGCATGCTGCTGCAGCGGTTCGGATCGCTCGCGGCAGTGTTCAACGCCGATCCACGCGCGTTGATGGCGACGCCCGGCATCAAGGAAACCGCCGCCGCCGCGCTTCGCATTGCTGGCGTTTCCGCCCGGCGGCTGGCACGCAGCCGGGTGCAGGAAATGCCGATCCTGTCGAGCTGGCAGGCGCTGATCGATTACCTGCATATCGATATGGCGCACCTGACGCACGAGCGCGTGCGCGTGCTT
This sequence comes from Novosphingobium sp., assembly GCA_027311705.1. GTDB lineage: Bacteria > Pseudomonadota > Alphaproteobacteria > Sphingomonadales > Sphingomonadaceae > Novosphingobium. The sequence continues at coordinate 4,594 of DAICYJ010000023.1, forward strand.
TATCTCAACACCCAGAACCGCCTGATCCTGGACGACAAGGTGGCCGATGGCGACATCGATGAAGCCGCGATCCACCCGCGCAAGGTGATCCACAAGGCGTTGGACATCGGCGCCGCCGCGCTGATCCTGGTGCACAACCACCCTTCCGGATCGCCCCAGCCAAGCCGGGCGGACATCCAGATCACCCAGAAGATCATGGAAGCCGGGCGTTTAATGGGGGTGAGCGTGCACGACCATGTAATCATCGGGCGCGAGGGCCATGTTTCGCTAAAGACCAAGGGGCTGATCTGAAGGTCGTGGAGACCGGTAGCCGCGCTGCCGTTGCAGGATCAGTGTGGCTGGGCGGTCACCGGCTGGGCATAAGCCGTGGCGCATTCTTCGGTCAGACGTTCCAAGGCATCGAACAGTGCCGGTTCCACCTTTTTGAAATTAAAGCAGCTCTTGCCCTGCATGCGTTTCAAAAGATCGGGATCTAAATTTGCGCGCAGGCCGGGCAACGCGTAAAGCGGCATCAGGTGGCAAGAAACGTAGTTCTTCTTGAGCTGAACCGCGCCAAACCATGCAGGCTCCGCCTTGCCGGGCTCGATCCACGGCGTTTTAAGGACGAGATTTCCCGGCTCATCTTGCGTTACATGCATGCTGCTGCCGGATCTGAGCATGGTTTCCCGCAGCGCGGCGAAAACTGTCTCGAGAACTTCCGTCATCGCTACCTCCTCGATGGCACACGCGATCTTATCCAAGGTATCGGCTGCCTGCCACCCCCGACCATTCGTTTGTAGCAAGTCCTGCCTGGCACGGATCTGCACAGATCGGCAGCGGCACCTGGCCCCCCAGCCCGAGCCGACTGCAAGGCGTGACCCGCTTGACACCCAGCGGCAATTCGAACAGCGCGCCACGGGTTGGCGCGGTCGCCTTCTTCGGGGGATTGCGATGATGGCGCAGGCGAAAGTGCTCCGCGATTGGCAAGTTGCGGTGCTGCTGGTGCTGCTCGCCCTTACCGTGCGGGCGGCGACGTTTGGTAATCCCGTGGTCGGGTTCGATGAGCAGTTCTATCTGCTGGTGGGCGAGCGGATGCTGCATGGGGCGCTGCCTTATGTCGATATCTGGGATCGCAAGCCGGTCGGGCTGTTCCTCGTCTACGCGTTCTCGGCGCTGATCGGGCCGGACCCGTTTCTGCAGTACAAGCTGGTGGCGATAGCGTTCGTCGCGGCCACGGCTTGTGCGCTTTATCGCATGGCGGTGCGCGCGGGCGCGAAGCCCGGAGGGGCGCTGGTGGCGGCGGCGCTTTATGTGCTGTGGATCAATCTTTCGGAAGGCGAATCCGGGCAATCGCCGGTGTTCTACAACCTGCCGGTGGCGCTGGCGGCGCTCTTGGTGCAGGCGGCGCTTTACGACAGAACACGGATTCTGGAGCGAGGCTGCTCGGCCATGCTGCTGGCAGGCATCGCCATCCAGATGAAATATACCGCACTGTTCGAAGGTGTGTTTCTGGGGCTGGCGCTGCTGCGCGCTTTGCAGTTGTCGGGCCGGAGCGTTCCAGCGATCCTGGGCGCGGCGCTGGCGTGGGTGGCCTGCGGATTGCTGCCGACGGCGCTGGCGGCCGCGTTCTACTGGCGGATCGGCGCGTTCGATGCCTTTGTGTTCGCAAATTTCGGTTCGATCTTCGGCAAACTGCCCGATCCGCTGGCGGCGCGGGTGGAAGGGCTGCTGACGATCTGCGCGATCCTGCTGCCGCTGGCTACGGTGGTTTTCGTGCATTGGCGGCGCGCGGGATCGCGGCGGCTGGCGGACCTCGATTTCGCGGCCTGCTGGCTGGCGGCGGCCGTGTTCGGGTTCGCGGTGTTCGGCAATTTTCTCGCGCCCGGAAACGTGCTGCCGGTGATCGCGCCGCTGTGCCTGTGCACTGCTGCGTTCTTTTCATCTGCGCCGAAGCGCAAGGCGGTGGCGACGGGGCTGATCCTGTTTTCCGCGCTGGCGGGTCAGTTGCTGATCGGCATCGTTGCCTATGGCAAGGGCGGGCGCGATCAGGCGATCGCTGTCGCCGCCGCCGCCCGTCCGGAAAAGGGCTGTATCTGGGTTTATGACGGCTATCCGGCACTTTATATGCTGACGAAATCGTGCCTGCCGACCCGATGGGTGTTTCCTGGCCACCTGAACACCGCGAACGAAGGCACCGCCGCCGCCATCGGCGTCGATCCGCTGGCCGAGGTGCGCCGAATCCTCGCCACGCGGCCCGAAGTGATCGTCGATGATGCGCCTGCCTATCACCTCGGCAATCCGCAAACGCGGGCGGCGGTGCAGGCAGCGTTGCGGCGCGACTATCATCTGGTGTTGCGCGTTCGCACCGGTCGCGCGCGATTCCGCATGGTTTATCGTGCCAATACAGCCGAAGCGCCGCGATAGAGCGTTGCCGTTCAGGATTGCTGTGGTTACTCTTTCTGCCCCGCCCACGCGATTGCGATGCTGGTACGGCCGGGTTTGAATCGGAACACGTGAATGCAGGATCAAGCCGGATTGCCAGAAGAGACCTTTGACGAATCCGTTCGGAACTTCGATCCGAAGGACCGCATCGGCCTGATCTCGCTGTTCACCGCGGCCGCATCGGTGATCTACACGCTGGTGCGCCCGTTGGAAACGCAGGACGACCTGATGTCGCTGACCGTGGTGTTCAGCGTTATCTCGATCTTCAACGCGAAATCGATCGTGCCGCGCGTGTCATTGGGCATCGTGATCGCGCAGTTCCTGCTGGTGCAGGCGCTGCTTCACATCGGCTGATTGCCGCTATTTCGTCGCGAACCAGATGGTGTGCTTCGGTCCCTTGCCGTTGCTGCGCGCGGGCACCCGCACTTCATCGACTTCGAAATGGGTATCGCGCAACTTCTGGGTAAACGCCTTGTCCTGCGCGGCGGACCAGATCGCCAGCACGCCGCCAGCCGTGAGCGCGTCCTTGGACGCACGCAGTCCGCGCATCGAATAGAGCTTGTTGTTGTCGCGCCGGGTGAGCCCGTCGGGGCCGTTGTCCACATCGAGCAGTATGGCGTCATACTGGCCGGGGCTGTTGGCGATTTCCTCCACCACGTCGCCCATCACCAGTTCCACGCGCGGATCGTCGAGGCAGCCCGCCGCGAGTTCGGCCATCGGCCCGCGTGCCCAATCGATGATCTCTTCGACCAGTTCGACCACGACGACTTTCGCGTCTGCCGGCAGCACCTTCAGGGCCGCACGCAGCGTGAAGCCCATGCCATAGCCGCCGATCAGCAGGCGAATGTGCGGGCGACCTTTCAGCCGGGCGATGGTCTGGGTGGCGAGTTCGATTTCCGAGCCGCTCAGCCGGCTGTTCATCAGTTCGTTGTTGCCCAGCACGATCATGAAATCGCCATCGTGACGATAGAGGTGCATGTCCTCGCCCCGCGGCACACGCGCGGTATCGATCAGTTCGCGTGCGATCATGGTGCCGTCTCCTAGTTGACCGAACATTCCAGGTGTTCCCGCGAAGGCGGGGGCCTTGGGCCGGGAAGCGCTTGCCTGAACGAGGCCCCCGCCTTCGCGGGGGAGCAGTGCAAGGGTCACGCGTTGCTGCATGGCGCGCTAGGCGACCCGGCGGCCTTCGTCAAACCGAGCGGTCAGGGTCGGGGCTTGCCATCGCGGCCCCCTCCCCCTAGCGGCACCGGCATAGTTTACCATCGGAGTCGAACATGGTCCCCCGCTACGCCCGCCCCGCGATGACTGCGATCTGGGAGCCCGAGGCACGCTATCGCATCTGGTTCGAGATCGAGGCGCATGCGACCGAAAAGCTGGGCGAACTGGGCGTGGTGCCGCCGAGCGGCGCGAAGGCGCTGTGGGACTGGTGGGCGACGAACCCGAAGATCGACGTCGAAGCCATCGACGCCATCGAAGCCGTGACCAAGCACGACGTGATCGCGTTCCTCGATTGGGTTGCTCAGCAAGTCGGCCCCGAAGCGCGCTTCATGCATCAGGGCATGACCAGTTCCGACGTGCTCGATACCACGTTGTCGGTACAACTCGCCCGCGCATCGGACCTGTTGATCGCCGACGTCGACGCGCTGCTCGCTGCGATCAAGCGCCGTGCGCTGGAATACAAGTATACGCCAACCATTGGCCGCAGCCACGGCATCCATGCCGAGCCGACCACGTTCGGCAAGAAACTGGCCGAAGCCTTTGCCGAATTCACCCGCGCCCGTGCGCGGCTGGTGGTGGCACGCGCGGAAATCGCCACGTGCGCGATTTCGGGCGCGGTGGGCACCTTTGCCAACATCGACCCGGTGGTCGAGGAATATGTCGCCGAAAAGATGGGCCTGGAAGTCGAGCCCGTTTCGACGCAGGTGATCCCGCGCGATCGCCACGCCATGTTCTTCGCCACTCTGGGCGTGATCGCCAGCAGCGTGGAAAGGGTCGCCACTGAAGTGCGCCACCTCCAGCGCACCGAAGTGCTGGAAGCGGAAGAATATTTTGCGCCGGGCCAGAAGGGCTCGTCGGCCATGCCGCACAAGCGCAACCCGGTGCTGACCGAGAACCTGACCGGGCTTGCCCGCGTGGTCCGTTCCGCCGTCACCCCGGCGCTGGAAAACGTGGCGCTGTGGCACGAGCGCGACATTTCGCACTCGTCGGTGGAACGCTACATCGGGCCGGACGCAACGATCACGCTCGATTTCGCGCTGGGGCGGCTGACCTCGGTGATCGACAAGCTGCTCGTTTACCCTGAGCGGATGCAGAAGAACCTCGACAAGATGGGCGGCCTTGTCCACTCGCAGCGCGTGCTGCTGGCGCTGACGCAGGCCGGGCTGGAGCGCGATGCCTCGTACCGCTTGGTGCAGCGCAATGCGATGAAGGTGTGGGAATCTGACGGGCAGTTGAGCCTGCTCGAATTGCTGAAGGCCGATCCGGAAGTGGCGGCCGTGCTGACGGCGGAGCAAATCGAGGACAAGTTCAACCTCGACTATCACTTCAAGGCGATCGACACCATTTTCGCGCGGGTGTTCGGAGAATAACGCAGGAACAAAATTGCGGCGCTGGCCTTCCCGGATAAACCGCCCTAGCATTGCGGTGAACGGGAAGGATCGAAAAGGGCCGCGATGAAAGTCTTGCGCACGATCGTCTGGGTGGTGATTGCCGTCGCGCTCACCGCATTTACTTATGCCAACTGGCAGCCGGTGGAAGTCCGCATCTGGGAAGGGCTTGTGCTCGATACCAAGCTGCCTGCACTGGTGATTGCCTCGTTCCTGCTGGGCCTGCTGCCGATGTGGGTGGTCTATCGCGCCACGCGCTGGCGGCTGGGCAAGCGGATCGTGCAGCTCGAAACCTCGCTGGCCGGGCAATCGAGCGCCTCGCTTTCCTCCACGCAGCTTGACGCTGCCGTCAACCGGGCTACCGAAACGCTGTGACCAACCCGATCTATCTTGCGCTCGACCTTCCCCGTCTCGATGCCGCGATCGCGCTTGCTCAAAAAGTGCGCGGCCATGTCGGCGGGCTGAAACTCGGCCTCGAATTCTTCTGCGCGCACGGGCACCACGGGGTGCACGAAGTCGCCAAGATCGGACTGCCGATTTTTCTCGACCTGAAGCTGCACGACATTCCCAACACCGTGGCGGCGGCGATGCAATCGATCCACGTGCTGGAACCCGCCATCGTCACCGTCCATGCCAGCGGCGGGCGGGCGATGATGGAAGATGCCAAGGCGGCAGCGGGCGAAAATTGCAAGGTCGTGGCCGTCACGGTGCTGACCAGCCTCGATGATGCAGACCTGCTGCGTACCGGAGTGCCCGGCGGCGCGCACGACCAGTGCCTACGGCTGGCCGATCTGGCGCAGGAAGCCGGGCTGGATGGCATCGTCTGTTCGGGCCAAGAAGTCGGCGCGATCCATGCGCGGTGGAAGAAGGGCTTCTTCGTCGTGCCCGGTCTGCGCCCGGAAGAAGGCAGGTCCGCCGACCAGAAACGCACCGTCACCCCGCGCGCCGCGCGCGATGCGGGTGCCAGCGTGCTGGTGATCGGCCGCCCGATCAGCCGCGCGGAAGACCCGGTGATGGCCGCCCGCGCCATCGAAGGCACACTCTGAACCGATGATCGCGATCCGGCGGGCAGGTCCGGCGGATATCGGTGCCCTCCGCCGGTTGGTCGAACGCGCCTATCGCGGAGACAGCGCCCGGCGCGGCTGGACGCATGAAGCCGATCTTCTTAACGACGAGCGCACATCGGACCTTGAGCTTGCCGAGGCACTCGCCGCGAGCGACCGGCAGATGCTGCTGGCGGAACAGGATGGCGCGGCCGTCGGCACGGTGTCGGTGATCGACCTTGGCGGCGGCAAATCCTATCTGGGCATGCTGGGCGTCGATCCGGATGTGCAGGCCGCCGGCATTGGGCGGGCATTGGTTGCCGAGGCGGAAGCTGTCGCCGTGCGCGATTTCGGCGCGCGGACGATGGAAATGACCGTCATCGACCGGCGCCCCGAACTGATCGCGTGGTACGAGCGGCGCGGCTATCGCGCTACCGGGGAGGTGCGACCCTTTCCCGGAACCACGCCGGTGTCATTCGCGATGACGGTGCTGGAGCGGACGCTTTATTGAGGCTCGGTCGACATACCCTGCGCATCGTCTGGAGTTTCGGCGGCGACTTCGGCTCTGTATTCCTTGTCCTTGCGTTCCATCTCGCGAATGTCGCGCTTGATATCGCCTTCCATCTTGATCGCGCCCGCCATGGCCCCGATCATGCTGCCGTCCACGCCATCACCCGGCCAACGCGCGGCAGTCGCGCCACTGGCCAGCGCTGGATTGAACGGACGGCCCTTCAACGTGGCGTCGACCATCTCGATCACGCGGTTGCGGATCATGGCATGTTCCATGCCTGCCGCCGCGCCGCTGCCCGCGCTGCCGCCGTCGCAATCGACCGCGACCTTGGTCTTGTCGGCGTCCTCCTTGGCCAGCGTCATCGTGCACTTGTGGTGCGCCATGCTGCCCGAAGCATCCCACGTCACCTCGTTCACGCCGTTGCCGCTGACCGTGGTGGCCAGCCTGAAGAATGGACCGTCGCCCGAAGGCTCGATATGCGCGGCGTTCAGGCGCTTATAGGCCTGATCGCGGCTCATCGCATAGACATCGGGCTTGCCGCACCCGGCGAGCAAAATTACCGCGAAGGAAACTGCGACCAGCCGCGTTTTGAAACGAACGTCCATGATGTCGACCAACCCCCTGACAAATCGACCTGATGGAACGTACCTACCGCCAAACGGTTAAGAACACCTCGCCACGTGCGACACGAATTCAGCCACCAGCAATCCCGTTACCGCCAATTCAGCCCCACGATTTGTCGAAAGGACCATCGATGAAGAACGCCCTTGCCGTGCTCTCGCTCGCCACCCTGTCTGCCGGGGCGCTTGCCCTGCCCGCCGCCGCGATGGCGCAGGCGGTCTCCCCCGGCCCGGTCGTGGCGGCCGGCAATGCGATGCTGACCGTTTCGGCCGAGGGGCGCTCCACCCGCACCCCCGATCTCGCAGTGTTCAATTCGGGCGTGACCACGCAGGCCACCACGGCCAGCGCGGCGCTGACAGAAAACGCGCGCAAGATGAATGCGGTGATTGCCGCGCTGAAGCGTGCGGGGATCGCGGACCGTGACATCCAGACCAACAACCTGTCGGTCAATCCCGTCTATGGCCAGCCCAAGCGGATGGCCGATGGATCGACCGAGAACGAGCCCGTGATCATCGGTTATCAGGCGACCAACCAGGTGCAGGTGAAGCAGCGCAACATCGCGCAGTACGGCAAGGTGATCGACACGCTGGTGGCGGCGGGGGCCAACCAGGTGAACGGCCCGTCGTTCCAGCTCGACAACGCGGACGTGGCGACCGACGAGGCGCGGCTCGATGCGATGAAGAAGGCCCGCGCCCGCGCCGATCTTTATGCCGGGGCCGCCGGGATGAAAGTGCTGCGCATTCTGACGATCAGCGAAGCAGGCGGGTGGTCGCCGCAGCCGATGGTGCAGTTCGCCCGTGCGGACAAGGCGATGGCTTCGGCCCCCAGCCCCGTTGCGGCGGGCGAACTGGAAATCGGCAGCACGGTGACGGTAACCTACGAACTGACGCGGTGATCGCCATTTGACCTTAGGGCGCGCGGGCCATAGACCGCGCGCCCATGCCAGCTGCCAAAATCAAGATCTGCGGGCTATCCACGCCCGAAACGCTCGATGCCGCGCTAAAGGCGCGCGCCGACTGGATCGGGCTGGTGTTCTTTCCCAAAAGCCCGCGCAATGTCGGTATCGAACAAGCGGGAGCGCTCGCCCGGCGTGCCGGCGGTCAGGCTGGCGTGGTGGGTCTGTTCGTTGACCCCGAACCCGATTTCCTCGCCGCCGTGATGGCGCAGGTGCCGCTGGGCGTGATCCAGTTGCACGGCAAGGAAAGTCCTGTGCTCGCCGGGCGCATCCGCACCGAATTCGGCGTGGAGGTATGGAAGGCGCTGGGCGTGCGCAAGCGCGAGGACATGCTGGCCGCGCGCGATTTCGTGGGAGCGGCAGACCGCATTCTGTATGATGCAAAGCCGCCCGAAGGCGCGGCGTTGCCCGGCGGCACGGGATTGCGCATTGATTGGGACTTGCTGAAGGGTGCCGCTCACCCGCTGCCGTGGATGCTGGCCGGCGGTCTCGATCCCCGCAACGTGGCGGAAGCGATTTCTATCACCGGCGCACCTGCGGTGGACGTTTCGTCGGGCGTCGAAAGCGCACCAGGCATCAAGGATGCGGTGCGGATCACTGATTTCTGCAATGCCGTGCGGGCGATGTAAAATCGTTCAGGCAAAACGTTACCAATCTTAATGCAAGCTGCCACGTCCGCATCGCACCCGTTCAGTTTCACAGGCCTAAACATGAACTCAACGGCGGCGAGTCGCGGTGGGCACCAGCCCTCCATCGTCCGGCCAAGGAGGACGTTCGATGTTCAGTTTTGCGAAAAAAG